>DPBN01000085.1 GCA_003516955.1 Armatimonadota bacterium
GCGGACGGCCGGCCCTCCTCCACGCCGGCGCCCCGCCCGGGCGCAACGACCACCACCCGGATGGTCGTCGGCAAGGGGATGAGGAACCTGCCTTGGTACCCCACCCAGCGACCGATCTCGAGGGTTCGTGTCCGGTCGTTCCACTTTAGGTCGACCGTTGCGCGATGGCCCCGCAGGTAGCCGTTGCTGACGCCGTCATCGGCATAGAGCCGGAAGCGGGCGTTCCGGCCAGGGTAGATGCGCAGCTCGATCGGGTTCCACGGCTTCTCCGTGCTGTACTGGAGCTCGGGCCCGAGCGGCAGGATCGTTCCTGCGGGCGCGAAGAGGGGCATCCGACCGATAGGAGCCTCGGCATCGATCCAACGCCCACCCTGGAGCCTCCGTCCCGTCCAGAAGTCGAACCAGTCGCGCCCGGACGGGAGCCAAACGCGGCGGCTCGTCGCTCCGGGCTCGGTCACCGGACACACCATCAGCCCTTGGCCGAAAAGGAACTGGTCATCGACCGTGCGCGAGGCAGGGTCCTCGGGGAAGTCCATCGGCAGCCCGCGCATCAAGGTGCCGCCATCGGCGGTGATCCGCCACGCCCATGAGTAGACGTAGGGGAACAGGCGGTAGCGCAGACGGATGAACCGGGCGAGGATCCGCTCGGCCTCCGGCCCGAAGAGCCACGGTTCCTTGGCCGCGCCGGTTCCGTGGATGCGGAAGATCGGCGTGAACGCGCCGTACTGGAACCAGCGGACGAACAGCTCGCGATAGTCCGGGTCCGACGCAGGTCGGCTGAAGAAGCCTCCGATGTCCGTGTTCCAGTAAGGCAAGCCCGCCATGCAGTTGTTCAACCCAGCGGCGATCTGGCGCCGGAAGGTGACCCAGTCGCCGCGGATGTCGCCGGACCAGGACGCGGCGGCGTTCCGCTGCTGCCCGGCGAAAACGGACCGAGTCATGATGAACACCCTGTGGTTCGGAGCTGTTGCCAGCTGCCCTTTGGATACGCCTTCGGTGGTCACCAACGAATAGGCGTTCGCCACGCGCGCACCCACTCCCAGCGCGGTCTTGGTCTCGCGGAATCGGTTCCAGTCCACCTCCGGCTCCGTCGCGTCGAGCCACCACGCCTCGAAGCCCTTTGCGAACAGGCTGTCGCGAATCTGCCTCCAGTAGCGCCGCCTGCCCTCCGGGCTGAAGGCATCGTAGTAGCGCATCTCCGAGCCGCTCCAGTCTCCGTAGCGAGGGTACAGCAGGCCGGCGCGGTCGAGCTCGTCATAGTGCGCGCTCCCCGGGGCGAACTTCGCCCACACGGAGACCATGGTGTGGAGGTGATAGCGGTCGCGGAGCTCGCGCAGGGTGGCGGCGATGTCCGGATACCGAGCCGTGTCGAACTGGTGCGATCCCCAAGGGTGCGGATCCCAGTAAAACCAGTCTTGGATGATCGCGTCGAGCGGCAGACGCCTGCGGCGGTACTCGCTCGCTACAGCCAGCAACTCCTCCGAAGACTTGTACCTTTCCTTGCACTGCCACAGCCCGTACGCCCAGACGGGGAACAACGGGGCCTGCCCGGTGTCGCGCCGGTAGCGGGCCACGATGGCGTCCATGCTCGGACCATAGAAGAACACGTAGTCGAGCTGATCTGCGAAGTCGAACCACCACTCGTGGCGGCTCGGCTGGCCGGGGGGAACCCATTGCAGGCGCAGTTCGGCCCCGCCTCCGGCCTGGAAGTACTCCAACCGGATCGGCACCGGCCGACCGGCCTCGAGGCGAACGGAAGCGGTGCGCTCGGTCGGCGCCTGCGTGGTCCAGTTGTCGATCACCAGCTTGCCGGCCACCCACAGTCGCACCCCGTCGTCGGCGATCGTGCGAATGCGGTAGACGCCGGATTTGGGCGGCACGAGGCTCCCGCTCCAGCGGACGCTTAAGTTCGTAGCCGGGAAGTCCGGGGCCGGCTTGGGCGGGGTCGCGAAGGAGGGGGCGGCCTCGCTCCTGCTGAGGACCGGTTGGCCCAGGTCGGTGCCAAGGAAGTACTCGGCGAGGAGGGAGCCGGTCTCGCCAGCGGTGTTCCGCAGGCAGGAGGCCGGGATCGGCTGCGCGCTCGGACCGAGGCGGACCTCGCCCTGCGACGTGTGGTCGAACAACAGGCCGTACCCGCGGCTCGAGACCAGAAACGGCGTGCTGTCCCTGGTGTTCTCTTGGATCAGCGGAACCACGTGCCCCGCCAGATCGAACCAACCCTCCGGGTGCGTCCCGAGCCCGAAGAACGATTCGTCCTTGTTTGGAATGAAAACCTGAACGCACTCGTAGGCGCTCTCGCCCGCGATGCTCTTCGGGCGCAGACGCCGGGCGCCCGGCCCCGGCTCACGAAGCAGCAGTCCGCCGTAGGCGTCTCGGAAGGCGAGCGTTCCGTCGCTAGAGACGGATACGTTCAGCTTTTGTGTGGAAAGCCTCCACCCTTCTGGTCCCTGCCGCAGGCTCCAGCGCGCGCCCGGCCAGCGCCCCACCCGGGCGAGGCTCGGTCGGGTGGAGAAGCCCGTGAGTGGGGCTTGAACCACGCGCACGACCTCGGGGGACAGAACCTGCAGGCGCAAACGGCCCTCAGGCAACACGAACTCCGCTCCGTCCAAGCGCCGAACGACAGCCGGTACCGAGGGAGGGGCACCGACGTTTGAAACGACGGCCAGCGTCAGGCCCAGCAGCATCATGGCCCGACTATACCGATCGGGACCCTAGAATGCTAGCGCGATGCGGTCAGTCGGCCACCGCGAGCGACCCCATCGGATCCCATGGCTCGAGCTCGATCGGTTCCTGGTCCAGCACGGCCAGGACGTCTGCGGGAAGGTGCTTCTTGGCGACCACGACCTCGAACATATGCTCGTCGAACCACGGATCGGACATCGCGTAGTAGCCCTTGTCGGCGCGCTCGTCGCCCCAGGAGTTCTCGACGCGCCACTGCCGCGGCCGCCCCTCGTCATCCAGGTCGACCCCGGTGAAGACCATGGCGTGGTTCATCGCCGTGTCGCCGTAGTCGAGGCGCTCCGCCTTCGTCATCCGAACGGTGGTTCCGTAGAAGCTCTGGAAGTCGTGGATCTCCAGATCCATCCACCCGACCTCCCCGTCGAAGTTCTTGCCGACGTCGCAGCCGAACCAAACCGCGCAGCCGTCCTTCAGCTGGGCGACGGCGGCGTTCTTCAGAACCTCGATCGGCACGTTGATGTAGCGGATGATGTCGCCGCCGACCACGTTGCCTAGGAAACGAACCGTATAGAGTCGGTGCATCTCCTTGGACTCTTGCGGGCAGTGGATGAGGCAGACCTGCTCGTCGAGGTCGGCCTGCACGTATCGGCGGAAGAACTCCAGGGGGGTCATCCAGCCGTCCCTGTGGAATCCCTTGTCCTTGTCGCGCCACTGCCACCAGAAGCGCCTGGTCGGCTCGCCGTAGTGGATGACGAGGATGCGGTAGACCTCCTCCAGCATGGCCTGCTTGCGTCGTCGGAGGGCCTCCAGATCCGCGCCCTGGGAGTGCATCCGTCGAAGTTCCGCGGCGAATTCCCGCAGCTTTCTCGTGACGAGCGTCGTGACCGCCCCGGTGCTCGAGCTGCCTTCCGTCTCCGGCTGGACGCTCTTGGGGACGCACCCGTACTTGCGCACCAGGTTGACGAACATGTCCCACTGGCCGCCGTCCTGCACGGGGTTCTGCATGAGGAAGCTCACCAGGCGGCCGTCGGTCGGCTCGTCCAGCGTCAGGAGCATCGACTCGAGGAAGTAGTTGGCCTTCTCGAACTTGTCCCAGAAGGCCAGGTGGCTCTGGCTGATCTCGAAGTCCTCGCCGACGTTCAGGTTCTTGATCGCCGCGCGCCGGAGGGTGTTCAGGCCCGCGAACAGCCAGCACCGGCCACTGGCCTTCTGCGACGTGGCCTTGTTCTCCGGCAGGTGGATGCTGTAGCTGTTGTTGAACTGAACCAGCCGTCTGCGGTTGAGAACCAGCTTTCCCGGAGGCGCGGCGCAGGCCGCGTTCATGGACGCGACGTAGCGCGGCTCGGACTCGAAGGCGCGCTGGAATCGCTCCAGGGCTTCGGGGGTCAGGGCACCGTCCGGCGAGGCGAGGATCTTCGAAACCGTCATACGCGCCATTGTGGCACGCGGGGCCTATTCCTGAGACCGGGGGTGCGACTCTTCGACCGCCTGCCGGAGCCGATCCACGCTGATGTGGGTGTAAATCTGGGTCGTCGCCAGCGACTCGTGCCCCAGCAGCTGTTGGACCGTCTTGAGGTCGGCGCCGCCGTCCAGAAGGTGGGTGGCGAAGCTGTGGCGCAGCGTGTGCGGCGACGTGTTGGGGGGAAGGCCGGCATGGAGCGCCCAGCGCTTCACGATGTTCTGCACGGTGCGGGTGGTCAGCCGCCGGCCCTGGGCGTTCGTGAACAGAGGGGACCCCTCGCTCGGCGGGACGCGCTCCTGGTCGAGATAGCGCCGAAGGGCCGCGCGGCAGGCCTCGCCGAAGAACGCCACGCGCTCCTTGTTGCCCTTGCCCACCACCCGGAGCTGGCCGCCCTCCAGGTCCAGGTTGGGCAGGTCCATGCTGACGGCCTCGCTGACGCGCAGTCCGGCTCCGTACATCAGCTCGAGGATCGCGGCGTCGCGCAGCGGCGTCTTGCTCGGCGGAGGCTGGTCCAGCAGGGCCGCCGTCTGCTGCTGGGTCAGCACCTTGGGGAGCCGCTTGCGACGGTAGGGCGCCTCGAGCGTCTCAGTGGGGTCGCGGTCCAGTCGGCCGGTCCGGACCAGGAAGCGCACGAACGCCCGCAGGCTGGAGAGCTTGCGTGCGCGGGTGGTGGGGGAGCGGCCGTGGCTCCGCAGGTGGTGGCGCAGGCGCTCGGGAGTGAAATCCGGTTGGCCGCCCAGCGTCTCGGAGAGCTGGCGGAGGTCCGCCGCGTAAGCGCGCAGCGTCTGGGGCGAGCGGCGTCCGGCGAGGTTGGCCAGGAACTCCGCGATCCACGCGTCCAAAGGCGCTTCGTCCGTCCCGCGCGGCTCGGCCATGGAGACGGTTCTACGGCCTTGCCGGGCGGACCGGTAGGCCCGTCTGGGCCGACTCGAGTGCCGCGAGCGCGACGGCGCAGGCCGCGAAGCCGTCCTCCAGCGTGACCGGCGGCCGCTCCTTGCGCCAGACGGCCTCCAGGAACGCCCTGATCTCGCGGTAGTAAGGATCGTCCTGGGGCGCCAACGGGGATTCCGTCACCGAGCCTCCCTCCCGATGCACCCGCACGCTCGGCGTGAGGCGGCTGTCGTGGAGGATCATGCCCCCCGAGCCGCACACCTCGAACGTGGTGCGGAATCCGCTGGGATCCATCCACGTGGCCTCGACGTGGGCCACGGCTCCGTTCTCCAGCGTCAGGGTGGCCAGTCCGTAGTCGGGTCCGTGGCCCACGTTGGCCTTGAGCGACTTGGCGTACACCGTCGCGACGTCCGCCAGTGCCCACCGGATCCAGTCGAAGTCATGGATCGCCAGGTCGAAGAACACCCCGCCGGAACGGGCGTGGTCCATGAACCAGCCGTCAACGCCGCTCGGCGCGCCTCCGCCGCGGCGCAGACGGACCGCCGCCACGTCGCCCACGGCGCCCGACTCCACCATGCGCTTGGCGGCCGCGTACTCCGGGAAGTACCTCACGACCTGCGCGGGCATGGCCGGGACCCCGGCCTTCTCCGCGGCCGCCATCAGCCCCTCGCACTCCCCGAGCGTGCGGCAGAGCGGCTTCTCCATCAGGAGCGCCCTTCCGGCCGCGATCGCCTTCCGGCCGAGGGCGTGGTGCGTGTCGGTCGGCGTGCACACGTCCACCACGTCCGCCCAATCGATCAGGTCGTCTTCGGAGCGGCATGGTTCGGCGTGGAAGCGGGATTGGAAGCGCTCCGCCTGGTCGGGCCGCGGGTCGAAGAACCGCAGCTCGACGTCGGTCATCTTGGCGTACTGGGCGGCGTGCACCGAACCCATGCCGCCGGCTCCGAGAAGTCCCACGCGCGTCATGCCTTCCTCGTTCGACGCTCGGAGCGCGGAATCCTGCGGACGTCCATAATGCACGGAGCCATGTTCGAGACGGTTGTTGCGGTCGTGATCGGTTTGGCGGCGGGAGGCCTGGCGGGTCTGTTCGGGATCGGCGGCGGGATCGTGATGATCCCGGCGATGACCTTGGTGTTGGGCTTCAGCCAGAAGAAGGCGCAGGGGACGTCCTTGGCGGCGATGCTGCTGCCGATCGGTCTTCCGGCCCTGATGAACTACTGGAGGGAGCAGACCGTCGACCTCCGCGTGGCGGCGCTGATCGTGGCCGGCTTTCTGGTCGGCTCGTTCTTCAGCTCGCGCGTCGCGCTGAGCCTCCCGGAGGTCGCCCTGCGGCGCTCGTTCGCGATCCTCCTGCTGCTCGTGGCGGTTCAACTTTGGTTTAAGAAGTAGCTCGCCCGGCGAGCGAAGGCCGAAAGCCCCAAGGTATCCTTCCGACCGGGCGTCGGGCCGGTTCGTCCAAATCATCGGAATCGATCGCGGAGCCGGGCCAAAGTACGCGGAACCCGCGCGCGAGCGACTTGAGCCCGCAGATCGATCGTTGCGGCCGAGCCCCAGGAAGGTGACCCTTATGGGCATGAGAGAGAAGCTCGCCGAACTCCAGGAGAAGA
>DPBN01000389.1 GCA_003516955.1 Armatimonadota bacterium
CTTCCGCGGCGGTCCTGCGGCTGGGTGCGGCGCAGCGGCTCTGCTCCGGCGGGTGGGGGCCGGCGGCGAGCTTGGGAGACACGGCCTTTGGCCGGCCCCGGTCCCCACATGGCTTGTTCTTCCGTGCAACGCGCGTGCGACGGAAGGAACAAAGGAGGAAGGGCGCGCCTGGTTCCGAGGCGCGCCCCCGACCGTCCTTCAGGCTCGTCGGTCAGCGGTTGCGCCGGCGCCGCGCGGCCAGACCGAGAGCGAGACCCGCCAGCGCGACCGTCGCCGGCTCCGGAACCGGCACGCCCGTCTCGCCGATCACCCTCATGCCGCCGCCGAGGTTCTCGTCGTCCCCCAGCCACATGGTACCGAACTGCGTCGCCTGGGTGGCGAGCAGGCCGTTGGCGTTGAAAAACCAGAGCCCGCTGGAGTTGGGGTTGCTCTTCACCACGACCCAGTAGTTGGTTCCGGCGTTCACGCTCACTGGGCTGGAGAGGCTCAGCACGTTCAGACCCTGCCCTTGGAGGGCCGTCCAAGAATGAAGCACGGTCGTGCCGGGCTCGTATGGGATGCCCGTGACTTCTGGGTCGGAGGCAACCGAGTTCACCAAGAGGACGTCGTAGAGGGGCGTGTTCGTTGACCCAACGACCGGCTCGAAGCTCGACAGGGCCAGCTGCAGCTGCGTGAGCGTGGCGTTGACCGCGGGAGTGAACATCTGCCCGATCGTCGAAATCTGGTTGATGGTCCATCCGGTCGAGCTGTCGTAGCCGCCCGGCGTCAGGTTGTCGTACAGCACCACTGGGCCGGCCTGGGCGGAACCCAGGACGGCGAGGCCGGCCAGGAGCGAAGGCGTTCGAAGCTTCATGATGGCGTTCCCTCTCAAGATTTGGGGCAGGCCGTCGGACGAAAAGCCCCTACGGAGTTGGAACGCACCCGGCGTGCCATTGTTCCAAGGCACAGGCGAAAACAGGCAATTCGCACAGGTCCCGAGAAGCCGGGCGGGCACCGAACTCCCCGCCCCGCGCGTACGGTAGGCTAGGACCAACACCCCATGGAAGTGGCAGAGCCGGCCGCTTTGGCCGATCCGCACCCCGACGGCGAGCTGTTCGCCACCGAAGCCGACCTGACCAGCGACGGCAGCATCGGTCGGTCCGTTCTGCGCGTCAGGGCCGACCGGGTCGAGCGCCTCGAGCTCTCCGAAGACGGCGAGCGGGTCGTGGCCTCCTGGGGCCTCGGCGAGATCCGGGACCCCCGGGTCGAGGACCTCGTCGACGCGGCGGCGCTCGTCGCCCGGCGGGACGGCACCGACGTCGAGCTGATCCGCACCACCAGCTCCCGCGCCACCCACCTCCACGCCGCCCAGAAGCGCCTGAAGGCGCTGCTCGAGGGCGAGGAGATGCCGCTGATCGAGGACAAGCGGCGCGTCTGCCCCCGCTGCCAGAGGCCCCTGCCCGAGGACAGCGACATCTGCATGGGGTGCCTGAACAAGGGCAAGACCCTCATCCGCCTGTTCGGCTTCACCAAGCCCTACGTGGGCCGGCTGATCCTGAGCACGCTGCTGATGCTGACCGGCACGGTGCTGGAGCTGCTGCCGCCGCGCCTCACCCAGATCCTGATCGACGAGGTGCTGAACAAGAAGCGCGTGCACCTGTTCGTATGGGTGATGGTCGCGCTGGTGGGAGCGCGCCTGCTGATGTCGCTCGTTCAGATGGCCCGCGGCCGCAACGTCGCCTACCTGAGCGCGCACGTCGCGGTGGACATCCGCAACCGCCTCTTCCAGAAGCTCCAGCAGCTGTCGCTGTCGTTCTACGACAAGCGGAACGTCGGCTCGATCATGTCGCGGATGACCAACGACACCGGCGCGCTGTACGACGTGCTGGTGGACGGCGTGCCGATCATCGTGCAGCAGGGCATGCTGCTGATCGGCATCCCCGTCATGATGCTGCTGATGGACTGGCAGGTGGCGCTGGCCGCGCTCGCGCCGATGCCGTTCGTGGTGTGGGCCGTGCGCCGCTTCCGCCGGAAGATGATGCGGGTGTGGAGCCGCTTCTGGCACGCTTGGTCCCGGCTGAGCAGCAGTCTGAACGGCGTGCTCCAGGGAACGCGCGTGGTCAAGGCGTTCCACGGCGAGCGGCGCGAGGAACGCAAGTTCGGGCGGCGCATCCAGGAGCTGGCGAACACGGGCTATCAGGCCGAAACCAGCTGGGCGACGTTCTTCCCGTTCGTCATGTTCACGATGAGCCTGAGCGGGTTCATCGTGTGGTGGATCGGTGGACTGAAGGTGCTCCGCGGAGAGATGTCGATCGGCGAGCTCACCGCGTTCATCGGCTACGTGGCCATGCTGGGCCAGCCGCTGATGATGCTCCAGAGGGTGATCGACTGGACCAGCCGCTCGCTCACCGCCGCCGAGCGCGTGTTCGAGGTGTTGGACACGCCGGTGGACATCGAGGATGCCCCGGACGCCGTGCCGATGCCCGACATCAAGGGCCACGTGAGGTTCCGCGACGTTCACTTCAGCTACGAGAAGGCCCGCGAAGTGCTGTCCGGCATCGACCTGGAGGTCCAGCCGGGCGAGATGATCGGCCTGGTGGGCAGCAGCGGGGCCGGCAAGACCACGCTGATCAACCTGCTGATGCGGTTCTACGACCCTACGGAGGGCTCGATCGAGATCGACGGCGTGGACCTGCGGCGCATCAAGGTGGACGACTTCCGCCGCCAGGTCGGCGTGGTGCTGCAGGAGTCGTACCTGTTCCCGGGATCGATCAAGGACAACATCGCCTACGGTCGCCCGGAGGCCACGCTCGAGGAGATCATCCAGGCCGCGCGGGCCGCCAACGCGCACCACTTCATCGTGAACTTCCCGGACGGGTACGACACGTACGTGGGCGAGCGCGGCCAGCGCCTCTCCGGCGGCGAGCGCCAAAGGATCGCCATCGCCCGCGCCATCCT
>DPBN01000388.1 GCA_003516955.1 Armatimonadota bacterium
CCGCCTCCGCGCTGGCCGACGGCCCCCGCTTCGCCCGGGCCTTCCAAGACCTCTGCGACGCGCTCCTCAAGGCGGGCAGCAAGCGCGCCGTGGCCTGACCGGGACCCATGAGGGCTCGACCCGATCCACGCCGAGCCGACGAGCTGCACCGCGCCGCTCTGCAAGCGTACAGCCGAGGAGGCCTGGCCGAGGCCGTGCGCCTGCTCCAGAGGAGCGTGGAGCTCGATCCCTCGAACGGGGAAGCCTGGGGCAACCTGGGCGTCCTGTTGCGGGAGGCTGGTCGGCCCGACGAGGCCGAGCAAGCCCTGCGACGCTCCTGCGAGCTCGCCCCGAGACGGGCTGCCGGCTGGAACGCGCTGGGAGCGGTCCTGCTGGACCGTGGCGACCCCGCAGGCGCGGCGAGCGCCCTCGGGCGGGCGGAGGAGTGCGATCCGGGGTTCGGACCGGCCAGGATCAACCTCGCACTGAGCCGCCTGCTGTGCGACGACCTGGACGGCGCGCTGGAGAGCGCCCAGAACGCCACGCGCCTGGACCCTGCGTCGGCGGCGGCCTGGGACGTGCTCGGCTGCGTGCTCCGTGCGGCGGGTTGCGTGGAGGACGCGCTCGACGCGTTCGCCGCCGCGATCCAGAGGGACGCGCGCCTGGAGTCGGCTTGGAGCAACCTGCTGTTCACCATCCCCTGCTCGGACGCCCTCGACCCCGAGGAGCTCACGCACAAGGCCCGCCTGTGGGGAGGGTGGTTCGACGGCGCCACCCCGCTGTCGACCCGGGCGCGCTCGGGAGCCCGCATCCGCGTCGGGTTCCTCTCTCCGGACTTCCGAGACCACCCGGTCGGCCGCTTCATCGAGCCCGCCTTCCGGCTCTTGGACCGCAACCGATTCGAGATCGTCGCCTTCATGGCGTCCTCGCGACGCGACGCCCGCACCGAGCGGCTCCGGTCGCTCACCGACTTCTGGAGGGACACGGCCGGAGTCCCGGACGCGGAGCTGGCCCGGCTGATCGCCGAGGACGGCCTGGACATTCTCCTTGACTTGGCGGGACACACCGCGGGCAACAGGCTGCCCGCTCTCGCCCATCGCCCCGCGCGCGTCCAGGCGACCTACCTCGGGTTTCCCGGCACAACGGGCCTGCCGCAGATGGACGGCCTGCTGGCGGATCGGTTCGTGGCGCCGGCGTCCGACGCGCACCTGTACACCGAAAGCGTCCTTCGGATGGACGCCCCGTTCCTGTGCGTCGATCCGGACTCGGACCCGCTGCCGACCGCCCCAGGCCGGTCCGGCCCCGCAAGGGCTCTGGTGCTGGCCAACCCCGCGAAGATCAGCGAGAGCGCGATCCGCTGCTGGGCCGAACTGAGCGCCAGGGAGCCGACCCTCCAGATCCGCCTTCTCTACGGCTCTTGGCGGTCCGAGCTTCCGAAGCAGCGCGTCCGGGCGCTGTTCTCCGAGGCCGGCGGCGACCCATCGAGGCTGTCGTTCCTGCCCTGGGCCGGTCGGCGGGAGTGTCTGCGGGAGATCGCCGAGGCCGACCTGGTTCTGGACGCGTTCCCCTACACCGGCGCCACCACCACGGCCGACGCGCTGGCCCTGGGTACTCCGGTGGCGACCCTGGAGGGCAGGGGCTACGCGGGCCGGATGTCGGCGGCCCTGCTCCGGTGGTCCGGCTTCGGCGAGGAGGTGGCCACCACGCAGGCGGAGTACGTCTCGCGCGCCGCGGAGCTGCTGCACGCCGCGAAGGGCTCGGAGCGAGCCCGTCGGGCCGAGCGCTTCCGCGATTCCGCGCTCTGCCGGCCCGAGGCATGGTGCCGAGAGTTCGAGCGGACCCTGGAGGCCCTTGCGGACGAGGAGCCCGAGCGACCATAATACGGTTTCTGGAGGACAGATCAACTTGGTTTATGTGATCGTGCAGCCCGGCGAGTCCATCGATGCGGCCATCAAGCGCTTCAACATGAAGCTGCAGCAGAGCGGACTGCTCCGGGAGCTCAAAGAGCACGCCCATTACGAGAAGCCGAGCGAGAAGCGCCGCCGTCAGAGGCGACGCGCTCGCGCGCGCTGAGCGGGGCGATCGAACGGGCCGGCGCCCTCCTGCCTCCGGTATGGAACGCGGTCCATCCGAGCTTCGATCGCAACGCGAGCCGGGGAACCTCGGAGTCCCCGGTCGTCTGCCCTATGGACCCTGACCCTCGGACGAAGGTCTCTTGGGCGCGGGCCTGCCGAACCCGCGTCCCCACTGCCCTCGCGCGGTCCGCGTTCCTCCGCACGCTCGCCGAGCGCGGCCTTTCCGGCATGGTGAGCGTGCTCTGGACCGACGACGAGGGCATCCGGGAGCTGAACGCTCGATTCCGCGGGCTGGACGAGCCCACGGACGTGCTGACGTTCCCCGGTCCCGACTTCCCCGGCGCGCCCCTGGGCGACGTCGCCATCTCGCTCGAGACGGCCCGGCGGCAGGCCGCGGTCAGGGGGATTCCGCCCGAGGTCGAGACCGCGTACCTGGCCATCCACGCCGCGCTGCACCTCGCCGGCTTGAGGGACGAGACCGACGAGGAGCGAAAGGAGATGCAGGCCGAGATGGCCCGCCTGGCCGCCCTCTTCGGTCTGCCGGTCGATCCGGAGTGGACCTCGCTCCACGGGGAGGGGCCGCAGTGAGCCGCCGCGACCTGATCACGCCCTTCAAGGCGGCCATCCGGGGATTGGTCTACACGTTCCGCACCCAGCGGCACATGAGGTTCCACATCTACGTGGTGCTCACCGTGGTGCTGCTGGGCATCTTCTTCGGCCTTCGGCTTCGCGAGCTGATGATCCTCATCTTCACCGTTTCGCTCGTGCTGGTGGCAGAGATGTTCAACAGCGCGATCGAGGCAACCGTCGACCTGGTGGAGCCCCGATACCACCCCTTGGCCAAGTTCGCCAAGGACATCGCCGCCGGGGCCGTGCTGATCACGACCATCGTGGCGCTGGTGGTCGGCGCTCTGCTGGTGCTCGAGGAGAACCGCTGGGAGGAGATCAAGCTCAGCCTCGTCAGCGAGTCGATCGGCGTGACGGCCCCGGTGCGGATCGTGTTCGGCTGCTTCCTGGTGTTCCTGGTGGTGGTCATCGGCAAGGCGATGGGCAAGCACGGCCAGGTGCTTCAGGGAGGCCTCGTGAGCGGGCACGCCGCCTACGGGTTCTTCCTGGCGGGGTCGATCATGTTTCTGACGGACCGCCCGCTCGTCAGCGCGATCGCCATCCTGCTGGCCTGCCTCGTGGCGCAGAGCCGCTGGGAGGCGAGGATCCACAGCATCTTCGAGCTGACGCTCGGCGCCGCCGTGGGCGTCATCCTCTCTCTCGTCCTGTTCGGCAACTACATCCCCAAATGAACGACTCTCCGAACGACAAACCTCCCGAACGCGGCCGTCGGATGGACGAGGGCCTCCGGCGGGCCCAGAGCCGCGCCTCGGCGGTGCTGCTGATCGCGCTGGGAGTGGCCTCTGCGCTTCTGGCCCAAGGTTCCGGCAGCCTGCCGGGCGGTTCGGACGGCGCCGTGATCGGCGTGTCTCCCTGGGTTCCCGGGGCCGCCGTCGTCGGAATCTTGTTCCTCTGCGCCGTGTACTCCTCGGCGGAGGCGGCCCTCCAGATGCTCAAGCCGATGCATCTGAAGCTCGCCGCGGAAAGGAAGCGGGATGCTCAGCTGCGCCTGCAGAGGCTGCTCCAAGACCGGAACCGGCACCTGGCCGCGACCACGCTGGCGATCCACACCCTGCGGCTGAGCCTGTTCCTCGTGTGCCTCTGGCTGGCGCCGGGCCTCGCCGAGGGCCTGGGCCGGCGGTTCGGTTGGACCTTCGGCTTCGTTGAGACCGTGCTGGCCGCCCTGGCGCTGCTGCTGCCGATCGCCTTGGCCGGGCTGATCGTGGAAATGGTGCCGCGGGCCTACGCCGAGGTCGCGCCGCACCAGGTGGCTCTCGCGGTGTATCGGCCGATCCTGGCGGCCTCCGTGCTCTTCTCGCCGATCGCGAAGCTGGTGGCAGGCGTGGCGACGGTGTTCACCGCGAGGTTCGGCCGCACGGCGAGTCTCGCGGGCCCCTCGTCGGCCGAGGAGGAGATCAAGACGCTGGTCGACTCCGCCCAAGAGACCGGCGACATCGAGACCGAGGAGAAGGAGATGCTGCACTCGGTGTTCGAGTTCGCCGACACCGTCGCGCGCGAGGTGATGACGCCGCGGGTGGACATGGACGCGGTCTCCGTCGACACCGCGCCCGAGGAGGTCGTGCGCCTGATCCGCGAGTCGGGCCACTCCCGGATCCCCGTGTACGAGGAGACCGACGACCAGATCGTGGGCATCGTGCACGCCAAGGACCTGCTGATGGCGGTGGCGGAGGGCAAGCCCGTGAACCTGCGGAGGCTGATGCGCCCGGCGCTGTTCGTCCCAGAGAACAAGCCCCTGCACGAGCTGTTGAAGGAGATGCGGGCCAGCCGCTCGCAGATGGCGGTCGTTCAGGACGAGTTCGGCGGCACGGCGGGCATCGTGACCACCGAGGACATCGTCGAGGAACTCGTCGGCGACATCGTCGACGAGTACGACAGCGAAGAGCCGGAAATCGTGGATCGCCCGGAGGGGTGGTCGGTGGAGGGCAAGACGCACCTCGACGACCTGAACCACCGGATCGGCTCCAACTTCGAGAGCGAGGAGTTCGACACGATCGGCGGGTACGTGTTCGGCCTCTTCGGCCGCCAGCCCAAGCAGGGCGAGACGATCGAGGCCGAGGGCTTCCGATTCACCGTGGAGTCAACGGACGGGCGACGGATCCAGCGCCTGCTCGTGGTCCCCCGCGCCGACGAACCTCAGGAGCCGGGCGAGACGTCCGAAAGAGAGTAGAGCCATGCTTCGATCCTTGCGTTGCCCAGCCCTGTGGATCCTGATCGCCGCGCTCGGTCCCGCGGCGCGCGCGGACGGCCCCGACCTCGAGCGGAGGGTCAGCGTCACGGTGGTCGCCGCTCCTCTCAAGGATGCGCTGAAGCAGCTCTCCCAAGCGGCCGGCTACCCGTTCGTGCCGCTGAAGGCCTTGGAGAACGAGGTGGTCTCCCTGCGCCTGAAGGACGCCCCGCTGCGCGAGGCGATGGACCGCATCGCGCAGGCGATGAGGGCCGAGTGGCGCGCGGAGCAGGGCCAGCACCGGCTCACCGTGGGCAGCGACCTCTCTCGAAAGCAGGCAGCAGAGGAGGCTCAGGCGACGGTTGCCGAAATCCGGGCCGCGCTGGCCTCGGCAGGCGGCCAGGCCGACCGTCCTCGCGAGGATGCAGACCCGTTCGCGGTGATTCGGGCGTTCGATCCGGCGCTGCTGGCCGCCATCCAGCCGAACGCCAGGGTGGTGTTCGCCACCAGCCCGAACCGAAGCCAGGTCGCCATGCCCCGCGCGATCGCCCAGGCGCTGGACCGCATGATCGCCGAGAGCCGCAGGGCCAGGCCCTCCGGCCCCGCCGAGCTCCTGGGCCCGCCGTGGATGGCGCCGCCGGACTCGCCGGCGGTGAAGGGCATCGTGGCCGTTTCGAACATCCCGTTCGTCGAAGGCAAGCTTCTCTCGTTCGAAGTTGCGGCGTTCGACGCGGACGGCCGCTCCGTGGTGTGGGGCAGCCAAGGGGTGCTCGTCAAGACGGGGTTCGGCGCGACCGCCGCGAGCCTGCCGGAGGCCAAAGCATTCCGGATGCCGGCCGATGCGGCACGGCTCGCGGAGATGCTGGCCGAACCTGCCCC
>DPBN01000342.1 GCA_003516955.1 Armatimonadota bacterium
CCCGCGCCGAAGGATGCCGACCACCACCAGGTCCTCCAAGCCCTTGTTGGCCTCGAGGATCTCGTGCGCCATCCTGCCCAGGGTGCGCCTCATGTCGTTGGCGTCCAGAACGACGGTGGCCATCCCGGTCATTATGGCGGTACGCGGCGGGCGGAGTCCATTCGGTCTCATCGCAGCTGGATCGTCTCCCGGCTGACGCCGGCCACCTCGAGGTCCGGCCGCTCCTCGATCCACCGCAGCACCGCGTCCATCTCGGCCTCGGCGTGGGCGGGCGAGCCGCTGACGACCGCGATCCCGATCTCGGCCCGGCGCAACAGGTCCAAGTCGCCGACCTCGGCCACGCTCGCCCCGAAACGGCGTCGGGCGGCGTCAATCAGGCCCCGCACCACCCTGCGCTTGTCCTTCAGGGACCCGCTGCCGGGGATGCGGAGCTCGACCAGCGCCGCCTCGACGGTCATGGACGCGTCCGGGTTACTTGCCCATCTTGCGGAGGTTCTGCAGGCACCGCTCGACGGCCTCGATCGGCGGGCCCTGCTCCTCGCTCTCGTGCTCCACGACGTACCACTCCACGCCACCGACCTTCTCGGCGGCCTCGAACACCTTCTCCCAGGGGATGTCGCCCTCGCCGACCACGGCCTTGCCGTGCCCGCCCTTGTACTCCTTCAGGTGAACCGACTTCGCGCGGCCGGGAACCTCCAGGATCGGCTGCACGGCGTCCGCGCCGCCGTCCACGCCGTTCGCGGTGTCGTACTGCATCACGAACTCGGAGGGGGTGTTCTCCGCGATCAGCTGCCAGGCGGACTTGCCGCCGTCCAGCGGCTTCATGTCGCCCGCGTGGGCGTGGAAGCCAAGGCACAGCCCCTCGGCGGCCAGCTTCTTCGTCAGCTCAGTGAGCTTCTTGCAGGTCTCCTTGGTCGAGGCCTCGGTGTTGCGCATCTCCTCCGGAATCCAGGGGATGATGACGAACTTGGTGTCGAGAACCTTGTGCAGGCGGACGGTCTCCGCGAAGTTCTCGTCGTCCAAGGCGTGGATCGGCGTGTGCGTGCCGGCGCACTTCAGGCCGACCTCGTCCAGCACCGCCTTGATGGCCTCGGGCGTATGGCCGTGGTAGCCGGCGAACTCCACGCCGTCGTATCCCATCTTCGCGACCTTGCGGATGGTGCCGAGGAGGTCTTGGGCGCAGTCGTTGCGCACGGAGTAGAGCTGCAGGGCAATCGGGATGCGTGCCATGCGCGGATGTTAGCACCGGGCGCTGTGGGACTACAATGGTGCGTGCACACGCGCGCAGGGGATTGGCGGAACGTTCGGTTGATGGGCTGGACCAGCTTCTTCGCCGACGTGAGCAGCGAGATGGCCTATCCGGCCATCCCCCTGTTCCTCAAGAACGCGCTCCGCGCGCCGGTCGCGGCCCTCGGTTGGACCGAAGGCACCGCCCAGCTGATCATCGGCCTCATGGCGTTCCTCTCCGGCCGACGCAGCGACCGAACGGGCCGGCGAACCGTGTGGATCAGGATCGGCTACCTGCTGGCGGCCATCGGCAAGCCGATGCTCGCGCTGGCGCACGTGTGGACGGTGGTGCTCGGCGCACGGTCGGTGGACCGGATCGGCAAGGGACTGCGGACGGCCTCCCGCGACGCGCTCCTCGCCGACAGCGCGCCCCCGGGGGAGGCAGGCAAGGCGTTCGGCCTCCAGAGGGCGATGGACAACGCCGGCGCCCTGGTGGGGGCATCGCTGGCGGTCGTTCTGCTGGCGCTCCTGCCCGACGGCTACCGGGCCATCTTCCTGCTGGCCTTCGTGCCGGGCATGGTGGCCGTCGCGCTCACGTTCGGCCTGAGGGAGCTTCCTCCGACTCCGAACCAGATCGCCGGGGTCAAGGTCGGCATTCCCCGCTCCAAGCCGTTCTGGTGGGCGATCGGTCTGGTGGCGTTCTTCGAGCTGGGGAACAGCAGCGACGCTTTCCTCCTGCTGCGCGCGAACGACCTCGGGCTGGCGTCGTCCGCGACCGCCGGAGCCTACCTGGTCTACTGCCTCGTCGCGGCGGCGAGCAGCTATCGCCTCTCCGGCCTGTCGGACCGCATCGGCCGTGCGCCGCTCATCGTCGGCGGGTGGCTCGCCTACGGCGCCGTGTACGTCGGCATGGCCTTCGCGAGCTCCGTGGCCGTGTGGCCGCTCTTGGCGCTCTACGGGCTGTACTTCGGGGCGACCGACGGGGTGGCCAAGGCGCTGGTGCGGGACGCCACCGACCCAGAGCACCGGGGCCAAGCGATGGGTCTGTTGGCGCTGGTGCGGGGATGCACGCTCTTCGCAGGCAACCTGGTGGCGGGCTATCTGTGGGACCACGCCGGCCACGCCGCGCCGTTCCTGTTCGGCGCCGGCGTCGCAGGTCTGGCTTCGGTCGCGCTCCTGATCGCTTGGAAGGCGGGCAAGCTGCCCGCGCTGAGCTAGGCGGCGCGGGCGATGGCGCCGAGCTTGCAGTCCACGTTCTTGATGTGGCTCACCAGCCAGTCTCCCAGCCGGTTCTTCAGCTCGATGGTGAGGGACGGGCTGGCTCCCTCGCGCTGGTAGCGGGCGACCAGCTCGGCGACGGTCTTGCGGAACTCCGCGTGCGCCCGGACGTTCGCCTTCTGCTCGGGGCAGTCCAGCCGCGCGAAGGCGGCCTCCTCGTGCCGGAAGTGCTCGTCGACGTAGCGCCCGAGGAAGGAGAGGATGGGTTGGATCTCATCCTTGCCGCGCGCCTGCTTCATGGCTTCGAGCAGGCGGTTCACCTGCTGGATCAGCTGCTTGTGCTCGGCGTCCACGGAGGGGTTGCCGGTCGAGAGGGAGTCGCTCCACGCGTAGGCCATAGCCCAGTTTCGGCAGAGACGGTGCCGTTCTTGAGGCAGCCCGCGCAAGAAGCCATGCCCCGCCGCCGGCCGTTGGTGGTAATTTGGGGGCGAAGGGGGATTGTTCCGAAAGTGCCGGATCCGATTCTGTTCCGACGTGGGGATTGGTCGTTCGAGTTCGACCCTGGGACGGGATTCATCCGCCGGCTCCGGTTCGGCCGGGAGCAGCTGCTGCTGGCGCTGTACTGCGCGGTCCGCGGCACCGACTGGAGCACGTTCCCGTTCCGCGCGCGCGACTACAAGGCTTCCGGGGAGGGTTGCTCCTGGGTGTCCGAGTCGGTGGGCGCGCCGTTCCGATGGACGACGAAGGCGGCCCTCACGGACGCCGGATTCGAGTACGAGGTGGAGGGCGAGGCGCTCGAGGAGTTCCAGACTTGCCGAACCGGCGTGTGCGTTCTGCATCCGATGGAGGTGGCCGGCTGCCCAGCCACCGCGGTCCACACCGACGGCACGACGGAGGACAAGCCCTTCCCGACGCACGTCAGCCCGCACCAGCCGTTCGTGGACCTGAGGGAGATCCACTACCGCGGCCGACACGGGCACCGGGTGGAGGTCGCCTTCGACGGAGAGGTGTTCGAGATGGAGGATCAGCGCAACTGGTCCGACGCCTCGTTCAAGACGTACTGCCGCCCGCTCGGCTCGGGCCGACCTTACACGTTGGCCAAAGGCCAACGGCTGAGGCACGCGGTGAAGGTGCGCTGCGCGGGCGACCCGGCTATGGAGCGGATGCCGCTGGGGCTCTTCGGCAAGCTCCCGCGGCTGAGCGTTCTTCTGGACGGCCTGCCGGACCAGCAGATTCCGGCGATCGCGGCCCTGGGTCAGAAGCGCGCCGCCACGTCGGACCCGAAGGCCGTCGCCGCGGCCAAACGGAGCGGAGTCTCGCTGGATCTGCTCGTGCCGCTGGCGGGCGCCTCAGCCGCTCCGGTCATCGAGGCTCCCACGACCGATTCGATCCTTTGGGTCGTGTCGGACGGGTGGAGCCCTGCCGCCGAGCAGGCGCTCGCCGCCGTGCGCAAAACCTGGGGGGCGGCCGGTTGGCAGCTGGGGCTGACCACGTCCCAGAACTTCACCGAGCTGAACCGCGCCCGGCCCGTAGACTCGAAGGCGGACTGGATCGGCTTCGCCGCCAGCCCCCAGATCCACGCCTTCGACGACTGGTCGATCGTGGAGAACGCGGCGACGTTCGCCCCGATCGGCGAGACGGCGCGGATGTTCGCCGGAGGCGCGCGCCTGTGCGCCGGGCCGATCCGGTTCGAGTCCCCCTATCGGCCGCAAGACCCGAGGGCGGCGGCAAGCCTGGGAGGCCTCTACACCCTGCTCGCGCTCGCCGCCACCGCCGTGGGTCGGTTCGACGCCGTGATTCTGGGCAAGGCCTCGCTGCTGACCGACGCCGCGTCGCAGGCGGGCGAGGTTCTCCGGACGGTCGCGGCGAGCGGGGCCACTCAGGTGGAGTGGAGGAGGGCCGAGGGCTCCGAGACGATCGCGCTCAAGGGAGGCCGCGCGTCGCTGCTGTGGCGGGTCAACCCCGAACCGCGGTCTCAACAGGGCATCGGCAAGTTCGGCTATAGGATGGAGGCGCTGCGGTGAGGGTCGCTTTGACGGGATGCGGCTTCTGGTCGCGGTTCCAGATCGCAGGATGGCGCGAGATCGGCGTGCCGGTGGTGGCCGTGCACAGCCGCAACCCGGAGCGGGTGCGCGCCACCGCCGAGCGCTTCGGGATCGATCGGGCCTACACCGATCTCAACCGGATGGTGGCCGACGGCGGCTTCGACGTGCTGGACGTGTGCAGCGACGTTCCCGGCCACTTGCCGGCGGTGCTGCTGGCCGCCCAGGCCGGACTGCCCGTGATCTGCCAGAAGCCGCTCTCCGACAAACCCGAGGAGGTGGCGCGGATGGCCGAGGCCTGCCGCTCGGCCGGCATCTGGTGGGCCGTCCACGAGAACTGGCGCTTCCAGCGGCCATTCCGGGTGATGCGCGGCTGGATTGACGGCGGGGAGATCGGCGCGGTGTACCGGGTTCGCCTGACGTTCCTGCAGTCGTTCCCCGTGTTCGACAACCAACCCCAGCTCAAGGAGGCCGAGCGTTTCATCCTGTCGGACTTGGGCACCCACCTGCTGGACACCGCGCGGTACCTCGGGGGCGAGGTGGACCGCCTGTTCTGCCTCGCCGCCCGCGTGCGGCCCGACGTGCGCGGCGAGGACTCGGCCTCGGTTCTCCTTCGGTTCGAGAGTGGCGCGCACGGGTACTTGGAGATGACCTACGCCG
>DPBN01000035.1 GCA_003516955.1 Armatimonadota bacterium
CCGAGCGCCCGGCAGGCGGCCTCCGACGGATCCGGAGACGCCAGCGAGATCACCCGCTGGGACTCCTTCGGCAGGGCGCCGCGGACCGTGACGGTTCGTCCTTGCAGGTCGTAGCTCACTCGCAGCGGCTTTTCGTCCGGCAGGTAGATCAGACGAACGCCGCAAGAGGGGCTCCGCAGGGACACGCCCTTGGAATCCGCCCAGACTTCGAAGCCGCCACGATCCACGCTCCAAGCCTCGATCTGCGCCGCATAGCGGGCGGTCAGGTAGCCATGGTTCCATCCCTGGGGCACGCCGGGCGCGTAGGCCTGCGCGACTCGGATGCGGGTCCTGCGTCCCACTCCCAGCCTCTTGCCGACCGCGGCCAGCTTCTCGCTGTCCAGCGTGGGGTCTCCGGGCGCGTCCACCCAGATCTCGCCGCCGACCTTAAAGAACCGGGTGCGATAGCGGAAGTCCGGCCCCAATCGGTGCAGGGCATAAGCCACCGTGAACAGCTTCAGGTTGCTTGCGGGCATCACGCGGGTTGACTCAGCATTCGCGAGCAGGAGCTCGCCCCGGTCGTTGGCGACCGCCACGGAGACGATGGCCCCTTTGAGCGCAGGGTCCTGCAGGAGCTCCTGGAGCGGCTCGAAGCGCGCCGAGCCGAGCAACAGCAAGGTCAGTCCGGCCAGCATCGGTTCAGACCTCCTCCTCTGGGAAAACGGGGTCCGGGCCATGGTCGCGCCCGGCCTCCAGGTCGTCGGCCATGGCGGCCGCATAGCGCCGCAGGATCGGCTCCGGGTCGTTGAGGCTGGCTTCCCGGAGCCTTTCGACGATCTCCCGCAAGGCGGGTGGATGCCACTCGACCACGTGGAAGACGCCGTGCATCGCCGCGCGGCGCCCGTACTTGCTCGGCGCGTGGAAGCACTCCAGCAGCACCTCCTTGCCGATCTGCCCCGGCAGGTGCCCACCGATCACCACGCCGGCCTTGTAAATGGCCCGGGCGTAGTCGTCGGCCGCGTTCCACAGAAGATCCCGCATCGCGGCGATCGCTTCCCTTTGGTCGTTCTCGTCGGGGAGGATCAGCGAGATGTCCTCCATCATGTCCAGCACGCACCACTGCGCCGACCGGCGGTGAGGATGGCGGTCGTCGCGCAGGATGTGGATGAGCGCGGGGCCGAACACGCCCAGGCTGGCGTGCTTCTCGATCTCGAGCTTGGCCTCGTAGGCTACGTCGCGGTCCGGGCAGTAGAGAAGCCGCACGAGGTCCTGCGGAGCGAGGTCGGAGATTCTGCCCACGAAGCGGCCGGGGAAGCCGAGGGTCTTGCCGATGGCCAGCTGCCGGCGGAACAGCGGCTCCCCGGCCTTCTGCAGCCTACGCAGCATCTCCTCGACGGTGTCGCCCCTGGCCTCGTGCCAGCACTTCTCGCATCGTCCGAAGACGCCGTGGGGGGTGTGCGCGACCCGGACGGGGAACTTCTCACCATGCGCCTCATACTCGGCCCGGTCGGTCCACGACTTGGCGGGGATGTGGTATTGGTGGCTGATCGCCTTGGGGGGCCAGGAGAAGGGCACCCGGTGCTTCGGCCTCACGGGTTTCGTGGAGCCGTGGTTCTCCTCGACGGCCTGCTCGATGAACTCCTTCAGGTCCGCGAGGATCTGCTCCGGCGAAGGCAGGTTCTCCGTGGGATGCGGCATCGCTCTCTAGGCTACCCCCGCCCGAGCCTTCTCGCGGGACGCGCCGCGGAGCGGAAGGGAACAGGAAACGGGGGCCCGATGGCCCCCGCAGGAGAGGATGTCCCCGATGGGACGGTTTCAGGAACGGCTTCGGCGCCGACGGGCCAAGAGGCCGAGGGCGAACGGCACTGCGGCCAGGGGGCCGGGCACCGCGGGGACGCCTGACTTCTCGAACCGGACGTTGTCGAAGTAGATGTTGTTCAGGCCCTGGTAGCCGACGCTTCCGAACAACACCGAGCGGATGGGCGTCGGCGAGCTCAAACCGAGGGTCACGAAGTCTCCGCTTCCGAGCGAGCGGCTGCTGTCGTAGAAGTGGCTGACCATGCCCAGGAACGACCCTGTGCCGTCGAGGCCAGAGAAGGCCTGCAGGTAGATGTTGTCGTCGTCCGCGCCGAAGTCGCCGAAGTCGATGGAGATCCAAGAGAGCCCGTGGCTGAAGTTTCCAGTCGTCGGGCCGCTCGCGCTCGACGTTCCGCCGCTCCAGATGGATCTCGAGCCCCAGGAGGCTGGCGCGCCGTAGAACGAGAGGTTCTGCACATTGAGGACGTCGGTGCCGCCGTTGAAGAAGGTGGCCGTGACACCCTGATCGGTGGCGCTGACGAGGGGAGTGTAGCCCTCGGCCTGCGACTCGAAATCGATCACAGCCAGAGCCCGGGCACCGAGGAATCCCAAGGTCAAGGCGGGCAACGCCCGCAGAAGCAAAGTCTTCATTTGTGTGCTCCTTTTCGCTCAAACAAGCAAGCGAAGAACACAACAACTTTATCCGCCTTCGTCCCTCCGAGATCCGGTTTGGGGCCAAACGGGGTCTTTGGGCCCTGTCCGAGGCTAGGTCCCGTACAGTCTCGCGTCGGCGAGCTCCGGCTCGAACTCGGAGGCCTCTTCATCGAGCCTCTGGACGATCGAGGCCAACGGTTCGTCGGATTCAAGTGCGGAACGCACCCACCCGTTGCCCAACAGAATCTCGATGGGAAGCTTCTCGTACTCGTACTCGTAGGGCGGCGGGTTCCACCGGAAGTCGTTGGGGGCCTGCCTCAGCGCCACGCGCAGCACCGCGAGGCCCGCATGCATCGCGTGGAACGATGAGCGGTCCGTCACGTGGAGAAAGCCTCCGCCGCACAGCCTCTCCGCGTGCTTGTTGAACGTCGGCTTGAAGACCACCGGTCGGAACCACGCTCCGGGAACGTTCAGCGAGTTCAGCTCCTCGCAGAAGCGCCAAGCGTCCAACCAGGGCGCGCCGAACATCTCGAACGGGCGGGTGGTGCCTCGGCCCTCGCTCAGGTTGGTGCCTTCAAGGAGGCAGAGCCCGGGGTAGACCAGCGCCGTGTCCGGGGTTGGCATGTTCGGGGACGGCAACGCCCAGGGCACGCCCGTCTCCTCGAACCTCATCTCCCGGACCCAGCCGTGCATCGGCACGACTTCCAGAAGGCTCCTGGGGTAGTGCCGCCGACGGAACAGGAGCGCCAACTCGCCCATCGTCAGTCCGTGCCGCGCCGGCAGAGGGTGCAGACCCACGAAGCTCGCGTAGCCGGGGTCCAGGACGCCTCCCTCCACCTTTCCACCGATCGGGTTGGGCCGATCCAAGACCGCGACCCGCAGACCCAAGGGCGCGCAGGCCTTCATGCAGAGGGCGAGGGTCCACATGAAGGTGTAGTAGCGCGAACCGACGTCCTGGAGGTCGATGACCAACACGTCGAGGCCGGCCAGCATCTCAGGCGTCGGTTCGCGGTGCTCGCCATAGAGGCTGTGGAAGGGGATGCCCGTCCTCGGGTCCCGATACCCCTCCCATTCGATCATGTTGTCCTGGGTGTGGCCCCAGATGCCGTGCTGAGGGCCGAAAGCGGCGCGAACATCCACACTCGCCGCCAGCATCTCGTCCAGAACGTGGATGAACCGCGAGGAGACGGAGGCCTGGTTGCACACGAGGCCAACCCGGAGCCCTCGCAGCGCGACGAACCCGTCCGCCACCCACCGATCCAGCCCGGAAAGAACTCTGCCCATCCCTTCGGGAGTATGGCGCAGGCGCGCCTCAGTCGCGGATGCCCTCGCGGCGCCAGACGTCGAGGATCAGCTCATAGCGTTCGAGAGCCATCCCCGTGTAGACGCAGTTGCTGGTGCTGAACACGTATCCCGGAGCCTTCTTGCCCTCGACGCAGGCGTAGCGGGCAGACTCGATGCACTCCACGTCGGTGCCGGTCTGCAGCTTGCCGCAGTCGACGTTGCCGATCAGACAGACCCGGTCTCCGACGCGGCGGACGACCTCCGCGATGTCCACTCCTCCCTGCGGATCGAGGGAGTGGAGCGCATGGGGGTTCGCGTCCACCAGCCTGTCCAGGATCGGCATGATGTTTCCATCCGTGTGCTTGATCGTGTAGAACCCCATCTCGCGGTAGGCGGCGATGGCCTGCTTCAGGTAGGGAAGGACGAACCGGTCGAACCAGGGCAGGGGGAGAAAGGAGCCCGTGTTGAAGCAGTAGTCGGAGCAGAGCGCGAATCCGTCCAGGGCGCCGTGCCGGCGGAGCCGTTCCGCGTGGCGGACCGCGCTCTCCAGGCTGCGGGCCGCTTGGTCCTCCACCTTCTCCGGCTCCTCCGCCATGCGCAGGCTCATCTCCTCCATGCCGGCGCCGTCGGGGATGGCGAAGGTCGGGTCGCCGTGCATCATCAGGAAGTACCTATCCCCGCTGAGCTCGCGGATCTCGTCCAGCAGACGCATCTGCTCGTCCGGCGTTCCGGGGTTGGGGTGGACGAAGATCGCGTCGTGCTCGAACCGCTCCGCCGTGGCGACATAGAGCTCGGCTTGGTCGCGTCGGTGCAGACGTTTCTCCTTGTCGCTCATCTGATCCCACTGGTAGTAGGCCCGGTGGCTGGGATGCACCTTGCCGAAGGCCTCCATGGTCAAGAAGAACACGAGCTCGAAGTGGGGGACCCGGCCAGGCAAGGGCCGGCGCTCCAAGGCTGCGATGAAGCGTTCGCGGGGAGTCATCGGGCGCGGTATACCCCGCGGCCCCTGGGGCCGACCCCGGGGCTGCGAACCTTGCCCGTTATGGGAGCCAAGGGCGCATCGCGGCGTCCACGACGGCCTTCTCCTCCTCGGTCAGCTCCACCAAGGGCAGGCGCACCGTCTGGCAGTCGAAGCCGAACTTGGAGAGCGCGTACTTCACCGGCACTGGGTTCGGGGCATGGAACAGGGCCTTCACGAGCGGCGACAGCCGATGGTGGAGCGCGGCGGCTTCCGCGACGTTGCGCTTGAAGGAGGCCATCATCTCTTGGATCGCCGCGCCGACGACGTGCCCGGCGACGCTCACGACTCCGTAGCCGCCCAGGCTGAGGATCGGCAGGGTGAGGCCGTCGTCGCCGGAGTACACCCGGAAGCCCTCGGGCACGGCTCCGCAGACGTCCGAGATCTGCGGCACGTTGCCGCTGGCCTCCTTGACCGCCACGATGTTGG
>DPBN01000082.1 GCA_003516955.1 Armatimonadota bacterium
GAAGTATTTTCCTGCCCAGACGCCCGAGGCACCCATACGCTATTCCGTCAGCAACGCGGCGCAGGATGCGCACGAAGCCATACGGCCAACGCGGATCGACATCACGCCCGACGAAGCTGCGCGCTATTTGAAGGGCGACCACCTGAAACTGTATTCCCTCATCTGGGAACGTTTCGTCGCCTCCCAGATGAAGCCGGCGGTGATCCGAACTGCCACCGCGGACATCCAGATTGGCGAGGGACTCTTCCGCAGCTCCGCCTCGAGTTTTGTGGAAGAAGGATTCTACAAGGTCATTCGTCTCGGCGCCTCCAAGGAAGAGCGTACGAGCCATCAGCTCCCCTTTGAGAAAGGCGAGACGCTTCATGTCGATACAATCGAGGGCGTCCAGCACTTCACGCAGGGGCCTTCGCGCTACACCGATGCTTCGATTGTGCGTGCTCTCGAGGAACTGGGCATCGGACGGCCGTCCACCTATGCGCCCACGATCGAGACGCTCATCGAGCGCTTCTATGTGCAGAGAGATAAGCGTCAACTCGTCCCCACGGCGCTGGGCAAGATAATAAGCGACATTCTGTCCCAGAACTTTCCAGAGGTGATCAACACGAACTTCACCGCGAGGATGGAGTCGATGCTGGACAAGGTGGAAGAGCAGAGCGTCGACTGGGTCAACGAGCTGAAGAAATTCTATTTCCCTTTTAAGGAGAAAGTAGATGATGTCATGCACGCGCTCGAGGATATGCACGGTGCGCTCGACGAGAAAACCGACGAACAATGCCCAAAGTGTGGACGCCCACTGGTCAAAAAGCTAGGGAGATTCGGATATTTCCTCTCTTGTTCAGGCTTTCCTGAGTGCACCTTCACGAAGTCCGTGCCCCTCGCGAAATGTCCAAAATGTGGAGGCGACATAGTCCCGCGCGTCTCCACCAGGGGAAAACGCAAAAAATTCTATGGGTGTTCCAATTACCCCGAATGCGATTTTATGACGCTCTACAAGCCGACGAACGCCGTATGCCCACGCTGCGGCTGGTTCCTCGTCGAACGATACGATAAGAAAAGAGGCAGCCACAAGGCCTGCATCAACCCTCAGTGCGACTACCTGCATGCCAGCGACGAGGGCAAAGAAGCGCAGGGAGGCGAATGAAGCATGGATGCGCGGCTCCTCGATTACCTTGACTACCTCGATGCGGTGCGGGGCCTCTCGCCCAAAACCGTCGAGGTGTACAGGCGTGATCTTGCGCGTTACGAGGCCTTTCTCGAGGGGAAAGACCTCGATGAGGCCGATGCGAGCGATATCCGTGCGTTCGCGGGCAGCCTGGTGATGGAGAAGCGGGCTCCGGCCTCCATCAACCGCTGTCTCTCCGCGGTGCGGGGCTTCTACCACTACCGCCTGAAATTCCACGCGGAGGCGAAGGATCCCGCGCGCGAAGTCGAAAACATACCTGCGGGCAGGGTTCTGCCTTCCTTTCTCTTCGAGGACGAAACGAAGCACTTTCTGGACAGCATCGTCGGCGACGGCTTTTGCGACCTTCGGGACAGGGCCCTCCTCGAGACGATGTATTCCACGGGGTGCCGCATCTCCGAACTCTGCGGCATGCAGCTTTCCCGCCTCGCTGCGGGCACCGATTCGATCCGCGTGAAGGGAAAGGGGGCGAAAGAGCGCCTCGTGTTCCTCTGCGATTCCGCGAAAGAGGCCCTACGGCGATATCTGCCTTATAGGACCGCGCTCATGCAGAGGCTCGGCGTCGGAGAACACGACAGGATTTTCGTCAATGCGAGGGGGGCTCCTCTCACGCCACGCGGCGCGGAAAAGATTGTAGAGAAGCGGCGCCTCGAAGCGGGCATCCGCAAACACCTGACGCCGCACACGTTCAGGCACAGCTTCGCGACGCACCTCGTTGCCGCTGGCGCCGACATGCGCGTTGTCCAGGAGATGCTTGGACATTCGAGCATATCGACCACCCAGGTCTACGCCCACGTCGATATGGAGCGGCTGCGCCGTGTCTACGAGCAGGCGCATCCGCACGGTTCGAAGAATAAATGAAGGAAAGGAAAGAGCATATGGAACTGCATGCGACGACGATACTCGCGGTGAGAAAGGATGGCCATGTTGCAATGGCCGGCGACGGTCAAGTGACGATGAACAATACGGTGCTCAAGAGCAATGCGCGCAAAATAAGGACGATTTACAACGGGAAGGTGCTCTGCGGTTTTGCGGGGGCCACGGCAGACGCGTTCACCCTCTTCGAACACTTTGAGGCGAAGGTCCAGGAATATGGGGGAGACCTTACGAGGGCCTCGGTGGAACTGGCCAAGGACTGGCGCACCGACCGCATCCTGCGCAAGCTCGAGGCCATGCTCCTCGTGGCGGATCAGGCAAAGATGTTTTTGCTCTCGGGTACGGGGGATGTAATCGAGCCCAGCGAGGATGCGATTGCGATCGGTTCGGGCGGAACCTACGCCTATGCGGCCGCCATCGCCTATCTCGACGCCTCTCGGAGGTTGGAAGAGATCGGCCGCTCGCAGGGTGCCGCAGACATCACGAAGCTGCCGGGCTATTTTTCTGCGCGCGAGATTGCGCAGAAAAGCCTTGAGATCGCCTCAGGCATCTGTATTTTTACCAACAACCGCATTGTCGTGGAGGAAATATGATGACAGAGAACGACGCGCTCACGCCGCACAGGATCGTCGAAGAGCTCGACCGCTACATCGTCGGCCAGAAAAAGGCGAAGAAGGCCGTCGCCATCGCCCTGCGCAACCGAATCCGGCGTCAGCGCCTTCCCGAGGACATCCGTGAGGAGATCGCTCCCAAGAATATCCTGATGATAGGTCCGACCGGCGTGGGAAAGACCGAAATTGCCCGCCGGCTGGCGAAACTCTGCGGGGCCCCTTTCATAAAAGTCGAAGCGACAAAGTACACCGAGGTCGGATACGTGGGCCGCGATGTCGAATCGATGGTGCGCGACCTCATGGCCTCAGCCGTTGCCATGGTCAAGGAAGAGATGGAGGCACAGGTCTCAGAGGAGGCGAAGAGGCGGGCTGAGGACAGGCTTCTGGACCTTCTTTTGCCGGGCATCACGAGCGCCGACGAGCCTGTCGGCGAATCGCAGGCGACCGTCATCGTGCCGCGCTCGAGCACAGAGACAAAGGAAAAATTTCGCACACTGCTGAGGGAAGGCAAACTCGATTCTCGTGAAATCGAGATATCCATTCCCGCCCAGGGACCGCAGATCGAACTCTTCGCCGGCTCACAGTTCGAGGAGATGAACATCGCCCTTGGCGGGCTGCAGAATCTTCTGGGCGGCAAGAAAAAAAAGAGGACCGTGACGGTGGCGGAAGCGCTGCCCCTCCTTGAGGCAGAGGAGCGCGAACACCTCGTGGACCAGGAAAAAATCGTTCAGGAAGCCCGCCGTCGCGCTCAGGAATCGGGAATCATTTTTATCGACGAGATGGACAAGATCGCCAACCGAGAGGGCAAAGGCTCCTCCGGCATCGATGTTTCGAGGGAAGGTGTACAGCGCGACTTGTTGCCGATCGTGGAAGGGACGACCGTCAACACCAAGTGGGGCCCCATCGACACTACCCACGTTCTCTTCATCGGCGCAGGCGCCTTCAACGTATCGAAGCCGCAGGACCTGATCCCAGAACTCCAAGGCCGTTTCCCCATCCGCGTCGAACTCGACCCGCTGAGCAGGGAGGACTTCGTGCGGATTCTCACCGAGCCGAAGAACGCGCTGGTCAAGCAATACACTCAACTTCTCGGCACCGAAGATGTCGAGCTCGAGTTTACCAAAGATGCCATCGCCAGAATCGCGGAGATCGCCGAAGCAGCCAACCGGCAGAGCGAAAACATAGGGGCCCGGCGCCTCCAGACCGTCATGGAACGTCTTCTCGAAGACGTCTCGTTCGATGCCGACAAATACGCACACACAAAGGTCACCATCGACAAGGCATATGTGGACGAACAGTTCAAAGATTATGTGGAACAACAAGATTTAAGCAAATACATCCTCTAGGGGGAGGGGGTGAAAGGACGGATCATGGATTATGCATCATTAGAAGAAAATCGACTGTGGGAGCTCTACCATTGCACTGCAGATATCCATATCCGCGATGAGCTCGTCACGCGGTACGCGCCCCTCGTAAAGTATGTGGCAGGAAAAGTATCGGTCACCCTGCCCTCGATGGTAGAATACCGCGACCTTGTAGGATATGGCAACTTCGGCCTCCTCGATGCGATCGAGAAGTTCAATCCTCAAAAACACGTCAAGTTCAAGACCTACGCCGTCACGCGGATCCGGGGGGCGATCTACGATCATCTGCGCGAACTCGACTGGGTTCCGCGCTCCATACGGCGCAAGACCAAACAGATAGAGAGGGCCATCGCCAAGCTTGAAAGTCAGCTCGGCCGTCCCGCCACCGATGAGGAGATCGCCGCAGAGATGGGGATCGACCGCAAGGAGCTCGGCAAGATCATGGCCAAGGTGGCCTCTTCGTCGATTCTCTCCCTGCAGGAGATTTGGCCTGTGGGCTCTGATTCCGAGGGAGGAACCATCGGCGACACGCTGGAGTCACTCCGCAGCGAAAACCCCGACGCGGTTCTGGAGCGCGAGGAGGTCCGCCGCGTCATCCAGGTGCTCAGCCGGCGCACGAAGAACAACCCCGTGCTGATCGGCGAGCCCGGCGTCGGCAAGACGGCCGTGGTCGAGGGCCTGGCCCAGCGCATCGTGGCCGGCGACGTCCCCGAGGGCCTGCGCGACAAGAGCGTGATCGCCTTGGACATGGGCTCGCTGATCGCCGGAGCCAAGTACCGCGGCGAATTCGAGGACCGGCTCAAGTCCGTGCTGGATGAGATCCGCCGCTCCGAGGGACGCATCATCCTGTTCATCGACGAGATGCACACCCTCGTGGGCGCCGGCAAGGCCGAGGGCAGCATGGACGCCGCGAACATGCTCAAGCCGATGCTGGCCCGCGGCGAGCTTCGCTGCGTCGGCGCGACCACCCTCAACGAGTACCGCCAGTTCGTCGAGAAGGACAAGGCGCTGGAGCGGCGCTTCCAGACGGTGCTGGTGGACGAGCCGACGGTGGAGGAGACCATCTCCATCCTGCGCGGCCTGAAGGAGCGCTACGAGATCCACCATGGCGTGCGAATCACCGACTCGGCCCTCGTGGCCGCCGCCACGCTGTCGCACCGGTACATCACCGACCGGTTCCTGCCGGACAAGGCGATCGACCTGATGGACGAGGCCGCTTCCCGGCTCAAGATCGAGATCGACAGCGTGCCGGAGGAGATCGACGAGATCGAGCGCCAGGTTCGCCAGCTCGAGATCGAGCGCGAGGCCCTGCGCAAGGAGCAGGACGAGGCCAGCCAGGCCCGCCTCGCGGAGATCGAGCGCAAGCTCGCCGAACTCAACGAGAAGGCGTCCGGGCTCCGCGCCGTGTGGCAGCGCGAGAAGGAGGCCATCGAGACCGTCCGCGCCATCAAGGAGGAGATCGACCAGCTCAAGCTCCAGCTGCAGCAGGCCGAGCGCGACAGCGACTGGGCCAAGGCGTCGGAGATCCAGTACGGGCGCATCCCCATGTTGCAGAAGCGGCTCGAGGAGGAGACCCGCAAGTTGGAGGAGATCCAGCAGGGCGGCCGTCTGCTCAAGGAGGAGGTGGACGCCGAGGACATCGCCGAGGTGGTCAGCAAGTGGACCGGCATCCCGGTCAGCAAGCTGATGCAGAGCGAGATGCAGAAGCTCCTGAACATGGAGGAGGCCCTGCGCAAGCGCGTGGTCGGCCAGGACGAGGCGCTCCAGATCCTCAGCGACGCCGTGCGGCGCTCGCGGAGCGGTTTGGCGGACCCCAACCGGCCGATCGGCTCGTTCCTGTTCCTGGGTCCCACCGGCGTCGGGAAGACCGAGACCGCCAAGGCGCTGGCCGAGTTCCTGTTCGACGACGAGCGCAACATGGTGCGCATCGACATGAGCGAGTACGGCGAGCGGCACTCCGTGGCGCGGCTCATCGGCGCGCCTCCGGGCTACGTCGGCTACGAAGAGGGCGGCCAGCTGACCGAGGCCGTCCGCCGCAGGCCGTACTCGGTGATCCTCCTCGACGAGGTCGAGAAGGCCCACCCGGAGGTCTTCAACGTGCTGCTGCAGATCATGGACGACGGTCGCCTGACCGACGGCCATGGGCGCACGGTGGACTTCCGAAACGCCGTGGTCATCATGACCAGCAACCTCGGGTCGCAGCACTTCGCCGATCCGCTCACGTCCGACGCGCCGTTCGACGTGGTCAAGCAGCGGGTGTTGGACGAGGTGCGGCAGTTCTTCCGGCCGGAGTTCGTGAACCGCCTGGACGACATCGTGGTGTTCCGGATGCTCAGCGCCTCCGATATCAAGCAGATCGTCCGGATCCAGGTCGAGCAGCTGGCCGCGCGCCTGCGGGATCGGCGCATCGAGCTGACGCTGTCCGAGAGCGCGCTCGAGGAGCTCGCCTCGGCAGGGTTCGACCCGGTGTACGGGGCAAGGCCGCTGCGGCGTGCGATCCAGCGCGAGGTGATGAACCCGCTGGCCCAGGCCCTGCTCCGGGGCGACGTGCGCGACGGCGACCGAGTGCTGGTGGACTACCGCGACGGCAAGTTCCACTTCGACGCGCTCGTCGAAGCCAGCTGACGCCGCCGCACGGGAGACCGCGCCCGAGGGGGCGGGCCCGAACGGGCCCGCCCCCTTTCAGCTCTCAAGGGACAGCCAGGTCCGGCCACGGATTCCGGCAGGACAAGGGGCCCTCCGCCGCGAAACCTCCCTCGGAGCCGCCGCGCGCGGCGCACCCCCACAGGAGCAACGATGGAACGAAAGATCCGTATCGGCATGATCGGGTGCGGGCAGATCGCCCAGCACCACATGAGGACCTACAAGGAGATTCCCGAGGCCGAGATGGTCGCCTGCTGCGACATCAACGAGGCTGCAGCGAGGGCCTCCAGCGAGACGTTCGGCATTCCCGACGTCTACACGGACTTCCACGAGATGCTTCGCCGCGAGGACATCGACGCGGTCGACGTGTGCCTCCACAACAACTACCACATGCCGGCCACCGTCGCCGCGCTGCAGGCCGGCAAGCACGTGTACTGCGAGAAGCCGATGGCCGGCGCCTACGTGGACGCCAAGCGGATGCTGGACACCGCGCGGGAGACGGGCAAGCACCTCCACATCCAGCTCTCCACGCTGTACGCCAACGAGACCAAAGCCGCCAAGGAGCTGATCGACCTCGGCGAGGTGGGCCGCATCTACCACGCAAGGTCCACCGGTTTTCGGCGCAGGGGCCGGCCCTACGTGGACGGCTACGGCACGCCTTCGTTCGTCCAGAAGGCGCACGCCTCGGGCGGTGCGCTGTACGACATGGGCGTGTACCACATCGCCCAGGTCCTGTACCTCATGGGCAACCCGAACGCCGAGCGCATCAGCGGCAAGACCTACCAGGAAACGGACATGGACGAGGAGCGCCGCCGCATCTCCAACTACGACGTCGAGGAGATCGGCATGGGCTTCGTGCGCTTCGCCGGCGGCGCCACGCTCGACATCATCGAGGCCTGGGCCGCCAACCTGGACGGGTTCGAGGGGTCCAGCCTTTTCGGCTCGAAGGCCGGAATCCGCCTCTCGCCGTTCGGGTTCTTCAAGAACATCGGCAACATCGAGCTGAACGCGACGGCCAACCTCGGCGCCGCCGCCTTCCGCTGGGACAACGTGCGCGGCGACGGCCCGTTCTACCGGAACAGCCAGGCCCACTGGATCGCGGCTCTGCTCGGCAAGTGCCCGCTGATCCCCACGGCCGAGATCGCGCTGAACACGATGCTGGTCTCCGAGGGCATCTACCTTTCGGACAAGCTTGGGCGCGAGGTCACCGCCGACGAGGTGCAGCAGCACTCGGTGTCCACGTCCGTGCCGATCTAGGCAGCGTTCAAAGATCCGAGGGATCGAGCCGCTGGACGAAGTCGCGAAGGCAGTCGTCCAGCGGCGCCATCGGTCGGATGCCGAGGCGCCGGCACTTCTCAAAGGACAGCCGGCTGTTGGCGGGGCGTTCCGCCGGCGTGGGCCACTCCGCCGTCGGGATCGGCTCCACCACGACGGGCCAGGGGCCGTGCCAGCCGAGCTCGTGAGCGGCTTGGATCGTGCGCTTGGCCAAGCCGTGCCACGTCTCGTCCTCCGATCCGGCCGTATGGTAGATGCCTCCCGGAGGGTTCTTCAGGGCCAAGTCGGCCAGCACGCGCGCCAGCTCGGCGGTGTACGTGGGGCACCCGCGCTGATCCACCACCACCTTCAGGGCCGCCCGATTCCGCCATGCGCGCAGGATCGTCCGGGGAAACGACCTGCCGTTCGGGCCGAAGAGCCACGCGGTGCGGCACACCAACGCGTTTGGGTCCGCCTTCAGGGTGCGGACCTCACCTTCCAGCTTGCTCGCCCCGTAGACGCTCAGGGGATTGGTGTGCGCCGCCTCGTCGTACCAGCCGTCCGCGTGCCCGTCGAAGACGAAGTCCGTGCTGATCTGCAGGAACCTCGCGCCGGCCCTCTTGGCGGCCTCGGCCAGCCGACCGGGCATGCGGGCGTTCAGCAGGAACGCCTTGTCGGGCTCCGACTCCGCTTGGTCGACCGCCGTGTAGGCCGCGCAGTTCGCCACCCACTCGGGCTTTCCGTACTGGCCAGCCGCCAAGGCTTCCAGGCATCCCGGCTCCGTCGCGTCGAAGTCCGGTAGGTCGAGGGCGACCACCGGGAGCCTGCGCCGCCGCAGCTCCGCCACCAGGTCCGAGCCGAGCATCCCGTTCGCTCCGACAACCACCCAAGCCATATCCCCATTCTAACCGCATCCTAGCGGGCCACAATGGAGGAATGGGCGAACCCGGATTCTTCCGCTTCGACATCGAGACCGCAGGACTGACGCCGCCGGAGAACGGCATCCTCAGCAAGACGCTCCACGAGGACGACAGGATGCGCATCCTCGGCTTCGCGTTCGACGCCGGGCAGATGCTCAGCGAGCACACGGCCAGCGTCCCGGCGATGATCGCCATCGTCTCGGGCCGCGCCAAGGTGGGTCTCGGTTCCTCCTACGAGTGCGAGCCTCGCCTGGGGGAGTGGATCTACATGCAGGCCAAGCTCCCGCACAGCGTGACCGCGCTCGAGCCGACGGTGATGCTCCTGGCGATGTTGCGCTAGGTCACGGCAGAAGGAACCCCAGGCTCGGCATCTGCGGAACTTCCAGCTCGGAGACCGACCGTCCCGTGAGGCCCTGCACGTAGCCCACAAACCAGCCGAGGGCCGCGCCCGCGAGCGTGCGGCTAACCGGATCGTAGCCGTGGACGAACACCGACCGGTTGCGCAGGTCCCAGACCGGCCGGAAGCCTCTCGGCAGGCCCTGGTAGGCCAGCGCGGCGAACGGGTGCTCCAGCTTCTTCAGCGTCCTGACCTTCTCGTGGAAGGATAGCGAGGTCCTGTTCTCAGCGGCGCGCTTGGCCAGCCAACCCCTCACGGACTGGGGCAGGTCTTCTCTCTCCGCCGACGCGCCGTAGTCCCGCACGTCGATCCCGTACTCGGCCAAGTGCACGAGCGCGAGCTCCTCGGCGAGCCGCATCAGCCGGAGGAGCGCGTCGCCGTAGTGATCCGCCAAGAACCTGCGCCGAGCGTTCGCTACCAGGTCCAAGAGGAAGAGGCGCTTGGGACCCGGCTCTCGGCAGGAACCGTGGAGTTCAGTGATGAAAGCCTGGAGCGCCTCCAGCCGGTTCGCGAAGTCCTGCCATTCCGGCCCCATCGGAACCAGCGCCCGCTGGATTCCCTCGCGCACGGGACCGAAGTCCGGCTCCTTCCTGACATACTGGACCTGGTCCCAATCGTGCAGGTACAGCGCCAGCTCGGCCAAAGCGCTCGCCACCAGAGAGCCGGCCTCTCCCTGGTCGGCGATCTCCTGCGCGAGCTTCGCGGCTTTCAGGAACAGCCCCGCGTTGAACAGCTTCTGCACGGCCTCCAAGCGGAGCAGCTGCGACTGCTCGAGCAGATCCCCAAGCCGCACCAGCTCCATCGTGTCGGCCGCAGGCCCGGACGGTCCGTACTCGACGTCCACGTAAACCTGGAGCAGCCCGTAGTAGGAGGCGAACAGCGCCAACGCGGCGCTCATCCACTTCCGCCCGCCGGTGGGGTTGACCGCGATCCTGCCCGTCTGCAAGCCGAGGCCCCGCATCCAGCCCAACAGCCGGTTGGCCGAGGCCATCACCTGACGGGTGTTCGAGGGGTCGTCGAGCACCGTCTCTAGGCGGACCAGAGACGCGTCCAGGCCCGCGCCGGCGGCAACCTCCAACGCCGTGGCCCGGCTCTCCGCCGTGGCGACGAACCCAACCGCCAGCCGAGGGTAACGATCCGCCAAGAACCGAATCGAGTGCACCAGCGGCCGGGCCGACACCCCGACGGACAGGATCATCCCGTAGTCGGGCGGGGCTCCACAGGCGTCGCACGGGTCTTCCACGGGCTCGTCAGCTCGGCAGCCTCCGGCTCGGACGGTCGGAGAACTCGGGACGCTTCGGCGGGTTCCTCTCCAGCTCCTCCAGAACCAGCTCCAGCGCCTTCTCCAGCTGCGGGTCCCGGCCGGCCCTCACGTCCTGCGGCAGGATGTCGACCTCGATGTCCGGGTCGGTGCCGTAGTTCTCCACACCCCAGCCCACGTCCACGAACCAGAACGAGAACTCCGGCTGGGAAGTGATCGTGCCGTCCGCGAGCGGGTTCCGCGGCCAGATGCCGATCACGCCTCCCCAGGTCCTCTTCCCGATCAGCGGACCCAGCTTCATCAGCTTGAAGCAGTGGCTGAAGATGTCGCCGTCCGAGCCGGCGAACTGGTTCGTGATCGCCACCATCGGGCCGTCCACGCTGCCCTCGGGATACGGCTCCGGGCTTCCCCACCGGCTCACGTCGTAGCCGATCCTCTTGCGGTTCAGCTTTTCCAGCAGCAGCGGCGAGACGTGCCCGCCGCCGTTGAACCGCACGTCCACGACCAGACCGTCCTTCGTCCACTCGGTGAGGAACGTGCGGTGGAACTCCGCGAAGCCGTCCGCGCCCATGTTCGGGATGTGCACGTAGCCCACCCTTCCACCGGTCTTCTCGTGAACCCAGCGGCGGTTCGACTCGACCCAATCCCGGTAGCGCAGCGGGGTCTCGGACCGGAGGGTGCGCACCACGACGTCCCTTTCGATCCCGTCGGCGGACCTCACCGTCAGCGTCACGTCCGCGCCCGC
>DPBN01000202.1 GCA_003516955.1 Armatimonadota bacterium
TGGACGCCGCCGTTCTCGGTGGGAGCGCGGGTTCGGCACGCCAAGTTCGGCATCGGGGTGGTGGTTTCGTGCAATCCTCTGCAGAACGACACGGAGGTGACGGTCGTATTCCCCGGCGTGGTCGGCATCAAGAGGCTGGTTCAGAGCCTGGCGAAGCTCGAGGCGGTTTGAGAAGGGCCGCATGGCTGGCGGGGCTGCTCCTGTTGGGCGGCTGCCGGTCGACCGAGAGCCTGTGGCCCCTGGAGGTGGGCCGCAGCTGGACGTACTCGGTCGACACCGGCCTCACCACGTTCGTCGCGACCACGAAGGTGGAGCGGCGCGTGCCGGTCGGCGGCGCGATGGGCTACGAGCTGCGTGGCTCGATGGGAGTGTCGCGGCTGGCTTGGGACGGCGATCGCCTGGTGGCCTCGATGCTGCCGCACACCCGCTTCAATCCTCCCGTGCTCCTGGCCGTGGCCGGCGCCAGGGGCGACGCGAAGAACCCGTTCCGCGCCGGATGGAAGGGCAACGTGGAGTGGTTCGGGAAGGCGAGGCCGGCCACGGCGACGCTGGAGCAGGTCCCCGACCGCGTGCGGATCGGGTCGACGGAGGTCCCCGCCACCCTCTCCACCGTGCGCCTGACGACCGAGGATCGGAACGTGGAGCTCCAGTCGTGGTTCGTCGACGGCCTTGGACTGGTGCGGCAGGACCAGCGCACGGACGGCATCCTCGACGTGCGGATGGAATACCTGCGGGGCCTCTGATCGTTTCAAGGAGAGGCGGGGACTTTCGGCCCCGGCCGAGACCGTTCGCATCGGCAAACGTTGTCTGAAGTTGGAAGCACAGATGGAAACCGAAACCGTCGTCCACGAGAGGCCGATCACGCTGAAGGATGTGAAGGCCAACCCGAAGGTCAGGAAGCTGATCGACGGGGCGAACGAGGTGATGAAAGCCATGGGCTACACCGAGCACGGCCATCGCCACGTTGGCGTGGTAGCCAGCATCACCCGCTACATCCTGGAGCAGATCGGGGCGCCGCAGCGGGATGTGGAGCTCGGACAGATCGCCGCCTACCTCCACGACATCGGCAACGTGATCAACCGCATCGACCATCCGATCAGCGGGGCGAACATCGCCTGGACGATCCTGAACGAGATGGGCATGGAGCCCGCGGAGATCGCGCCGATCCTCGGGGCGATCGGCAACCACGAGGAGCTGGCAGGCTCGCCCGTCAGCGCCATCTCGGCGGCCCTGATCCTGGCCGACAAGAGCGACGTGCACTTCAGCCGGGTCCAGAACCCGATCATGGACACGTTCGACATCCACGACCGGGTGAACTACGCCGTCCAGAAGTCCCGCGTCGAGGTCCTTCCGCACGAGGGGACCATCGAGCTCACGCTCGAGATCGACACGTCGTACGCGAGCGTGATGGAGTACTTCGAGATCTTCCTGGAGCGCATGGTCGCCTGTCGGCGCGCCGCCGAGACGCTGGGCCTCAAGTTCGCCCTGCGGGTGAACGGCGTGAAGCTCGAGTAACCGGACCGGCCGATCGGTGTTGGGCAGCCGGACAGACCGGTGCGGGTGGTCCTTGGGGAGCCCAGCGGGAAGGTCCGGCCGAGGCTTGGAGGGACCCTCCGCACCGTTGCGCCCTTCGTGGGCTCCGCAGTGGGATGCGGGCGAATGTCACCGGGCCATGAAGTCTCGTCGGCAGACTGCCGACAATCCTGATTGGGATGCAGGCGCCGGCGCCGGGGAAGTTGTTCGAGGCCGATCCGAGGGAGATCGCCAAGGTGTTGTTCCTAGCCCAACAGGCTGGGGCTCAGCTCCTGTTGCAGCTCCAGGAGCGACAGCCTGTGCCCGTGCGGCTGGTCCGCGGCCCCGAGCCGGGCATCTGGCTCCAGCCGGTCGGACCTTCTCCCACTCCCTTCATGGGCGAGCCCTGTTGCCTCATCGCCGGCCCCTCGGACGAGCCCTGGCACATCCACACCGCCGCCCGCCGGAGCGTCCCCTCGGGGGACGGCCTGCTGATCGAGATCGAGAAGCCCGCGCACATGGTGCGCCACGAGGAGCGGGAGGGCGCGCGGATCGAGTTGGCGGACGGAGAGCTCCAAGCCCAGATCGTGCAGGACAAGGCCAACCAGACGGTCGGCGTGCAGAACGCCAGCTGGAACGGCATCGGCGCACGGTTTCTGCGGCCGCTGTTCGTCACCTTCGTCCCAGACCGCCCCGCCCGCATCGTCCTGGGTCCCGGCAAGATGAACCTGGAGACCGACGCGGAGGTGCGGTGGTTCTCCCCGGCAGGGATGGGGCTGAACCTGTGCTGGCCGGACCCGGCCAACCCGCCGGAGGCGTGGCTCAACTTCCTCCGCAGGGCGGCGATGTCCCGCCTCTACCGCTCGTTGTCCCCCGGACCGCGGTAGCCGCCGCTCCCGTGGGGTAAAAACCCGCCCAACCCACTCTGGGGGCGTCTCACCATGCGTTCCGTCCTGATTCCTGTGGCGGCGGCGATCGGCCTCGCCGCCCCTGCGCTCTCGCCGTCCCAGGCGAACTGGAAGCTCGCCGATCGCTTCACGGCGGAGAGCCTGCAGCCGTTCGTCTACAGCACCAGCCTCACCCCGAACTGGATCGGCAAGACCGACCAGTTCTGGTTCGCCTGGAAGGACGCTGGAGGGACCCGCTACTGGCGGGTGGATCCCGGCCGAAGGAGCAAGACGCCGCTGTTCGACGCCGACCGCATGGCGTCCCTCCTCGCCGAGCAGCTCAAGAAGCCGATCGACGCCCTGAACCTGCAGATCGCGAACCTGCGGTTCGACGAGAAGAACCTGGATTTGATCCGCTTCGAATCGGGGGGCATCAAGTTCGAATACGACCTGAAGTCCGGCGCCATCAAGAACGCCGGCAAGGTGGAGCCTCCCCGCCGGGAGCCGCCGAGCTTCAGGAACGAGGCCCCGGACAAGAAGGCCTACGTCTATGCCCAGGACCACAACCTCTACTTCGTCGAGATCGTCGACGGCAAGGAGCAGCCGCCGGTCCAGCTGACGACCGACGGCGCCGAGCGGTACAGCTTCGGCAGCGCGGACGCCGGATCGCGGGGCCGCCAAGGCCAGCGCCAGCAGCAAGCCCAGGGCGAGCGCCGCGTCCGGGCGAACGTCACCTGGTCGAAGGACTCCAAGCGGTTCTTCGTGGTGAGGCGGGATTCGCGCAAGGTGAAGGACCTGTACCTGGTGGACAACCTGGCCCAGCCCAGGCCGACGCTGCGCACCTACGAGTACGCGATGCCGGGCGACGCCGACGTCCCCCAGTACGAACTGTTCGTGTTCGACCGCGAGGCCAAGAAGCTGGAGAAGCTGGACGTCGGCAAGTACAAGGACCAGCAGCTGTTCAACATCCACTTCCAAGACACCTCGTCCGACACCCTGCGGTTCGTCCGGCGGGATCGCCTCCAGCGCAACCTGGAGCTGTGCGAGACGGACCTGAAGACCGGCAAAACGGCGGTGCTGCTGTCCGAGTCGGTGGAGAACGCCTACCTGGAGTTCCGGCCGGTGCGCTACGTCAAGCCCGGCGGCGACTTCCTCTGGTTCTCGGAGAGGGACGGCTGGGGCCACTACTACCTGTACTCCAACGACGGAAAGCTCAAGAACGCGGTCACCAAGGGGCCGTTCCGCGCGGCCGAGCTGGTGGACGTGGACGCCGACAAAGGGTGGGTCTACGTGCAGTGCGTCGGTCGCGAGGCCGGGGAGAACCCCTACTACCGCCACCTGTACCGGGTGAAGCTGGACGGGACGGGGATGACGCTCCTGGACCCGGGCGACGCCGACCACTCCAGCGTGCTCTCGCCCTCCAAGAAGTTCGTGGTGGACACCTACTCCCGCAGCGACCTGCCGCCCAAGGTCGTGGTGCGGGACGACGACGGGCGCTCTCTGGCCGAGATCGCCGAGACCGACGTGTCGAAGCTGGTTGAGATGGGCTGGTCGATGCCCGAGCGGTTCGTCGTGAAGGCCGCGGACGGCGTGACGGACGTCTTCGGCAACCTGTGGAAGCCGGCGGACTTCGACCCGAACCGCCGCTACCCGATCATCGCCTACGTGTATCCCGGGCCTCAGACCGAGGCCGTGACCGCCGGCTTCTCGGTGGCGGCGAACACCCTCCGCCTGGCCAACCTCGGCTTCATCGTCGTGCAGATCGGCAACCGCGGCGGAAACCCGAACCGTTCGAACGCCTACCACAGCTACGGCTACTTCAACCTGCGCGACTACGGTCTGGCGGACAAGAAGGCCGGGATCGAGCAGCTGGCGGCCCGATACCGCTGGATCGACCTCGATCGGGTCGGCATCTACGGCCACTCCGGCGGGGGCTTCATGACCGCTGCCGCGATGCTGCTGCCGCCGTACAACGAGTTCTTCAAGGTCGGCGTCAGCAGCGCGGGGAACCACGACAACAACATCTACAACGCCAACTGGTCGGAGCAGCACCACGGCCTGCGCGAGGTGCCGGTCAAGGACAAGGACGGCAAGGAGACGGGCGAGACGCGGTTCGAGATCCGCGTGCCCACCACGCCGGAGCTGGCCGCCAACCTGAAGGGCAAGCTGCTGATCGTCCATGGCGACATGGACGACAACGTCCACCCCGCCAACTCGATTCGGCTCGCGGCGGCGCTGATCCGGGCAGGCAAGAGGTTCGACTTCATGCTGATGCCCGGCCAGGGCCACGGCTTCGGCGACATGAACCCCTACTTCAACCAGATGCTGATGGAGTACTTCGCCGAGCACCTGCTGGGCGACCGCACCAAGCGGCCGTCGGCCGACATGGGACTGCCGCAGCGGCCTCCGGCACAAGGGTCGAACCCACCCAACCCGCCGGACTCGGCCGAG
>DPBN01000201.1 GCA_003516955.1 Armatimonadota bacterium
CGCGGCCCGAAGGGCCGCGCCGCTCTGCTCTTTCGGGGGAAGAAGCATGGAGTTTCGTCGCATCGCGGTCATCGGCGTGGGGCACCTTGGCGGGACCCTCGTGCAGGGCTGGATCGGCCCTGGGGGCGTCGCCGCGCCGACGTTCGTCTTGAGCCGCCGCCGGATCGGCCTGCTGCAGAGGTGGAAGGAGAGCGGCTGCAGCATCGCTTCCACCAACGCGGAGGCCGTCGAGGGCGCGGACTGCGTGCTGTTGGCCGTCAAGCCCCAGCAGGCCGAGGAGGTCCTGCGGGAGATCGGGGGCAGCGTGAGGGACGCCCGCGCCATCGTGTCGACCGTCACCGGCCTGCCGCTGGCCCGGATCCGCGAGCTGGCGCCCGGACCGGGCGTCGTGCGGGCCATGCCCAACACCGCCGCCGCGATCGGCCAATCCATGACCTGCCTGGCATCCCTGCCGGGCGACGAGGCGGCCCTGGCCGAGGTGCAGGCGCTGTTCGACAGGATCGGTCGGACCATGGTGATCAGCGAGGACCTGATGGACGCCGCCACGGTGCTGGGCGCCTGCGGCGTCGCCTACGCCCTGCGGTTCCTGCGGGCCATGACCCAGGGCGGCATCCAGATCGGCTTCAGCTCGGAGGTGGCGCAGATGGTGGCCGCCCAGACCCTGCGCGGCGCCGCGTCGTTGGTCGCCGAGACCGGAAGCCACCCGGAGGCGGAGATCGACAAGGTCACGACGCCAATGGGCATCACCATCGCCGGCCTGAACGAGATGGAGCACAACGGCTTCAGCTCGGCGCTGATCCGCGGGATCTGCGCGTCGTTCGAGCGCATCGGGAGGCCCAAACGCTGATCAGGGCTGGTTCGACTCCTCCCACTCGCTCAGCCAGTCCTCCGTGCGGCGCCAGAACTCCTCTTCGCGGCGCCGGCGCTCTTGGGCGCGTTGGATCCAGACGCCCACGCCGTACGGGTAGGCCATCGACACCCAGGCGAACACGGAGAAGATCAGCCGGGTGAATCGGTCGGCCGGAACGAGCCAAACCAAGCTGGCGAGCGCGGCGAAGCCGAGCGCCGGCAGGGCGTACACCAACCAGGCGGCCCGCGGCCGCCATGCCCTGCCGGCGAACCGGCCGAGGCGGTACACGCCGAACAGGAACACGGCCAGCCACAGCGTGCCCACCGTGAGCAGCGCGCCCAGTCCGACGAACGTCTCGGCCGCTTCCATGTTCCAATCCTAGGATGGAACGGAATCGTCCCGACGGGGGGGCTCGTCGGGACCTTCGGCTTCGGGCCCTAGGACCGACAGCGACCTGCCCTCCGGCTGGAACTCCAGGCGGACCGTCCACCGCCTGGCGCCGAGGTGCGCCTCGGTCAGGCGGTCGGGCCACTCAACCAGAAACACGGCCTCCTGCGCGAGATCCTCGAGGCCGAGCCCCGCCTCGCTGGGCACCCGGTACAGGTCCACGTGCACGATCGGCGGCTCGGTGGGGAAGGACTGGACCAAGTTGAACGAGGGGCTGCGCACCGGGCCGCTCCAGCCCGCCAGCCGGATCAGAGCCCTGCAGAACGTCGTTTTGCCGACCCCCAGCTCGCCCTCGAGCAGCACCCAGTCGCCGGGGCGCAACCGATCGAGCAGCCAGCGGGCCGGCGCCTCCAGGGCTTCGGGGTTCGGCACGCTCCAGCGCTTCCGCGGCAGGGAACCGGGCACGGGGTTTTATACCCCTGCCCTTGAGTCGCGAACTCGCGAGGTGGCAAACTCGTAGTACAGCAAGGAGGAAGACCAAGACATGATCTCAAAGAAGCTGGAGAAGGCGGTCAACGAACAGATCCAGAAGGAGACGTACTCCGCGTACCTCTACCTGGCGATGGCCGCGTACTTCGCGGCGCAGAACCTGGACGGGTTCGCCAACTGGTTCTACGTGCAGAACCAGGAGGAGACGTTCCACGCCATGAAGCTGCACAAGTACCTGATCGAGCGCGGCGGCGAGGTGGAGCTGATGGAGATCCAGAAGCCGCCGAAAGACTTCGAGAGCCCGCTCAAGGCGTTCCAGGCCGCTCTGGAGCACGAGCGCTTCATCTCCAAGTCGATCAACGAGCTCCTGCAGAAGGCGCTCGACGAGGGCGACCACGCGTTGGCGAGCTTCCTGAAGTGGTACGTCGACGAGCAGGTCGAAGAGGAGGCGAACGCCGAGAAGATCGTCGCCCAGCTGGAGATGATCGAAGGCTACAAGCCCGGCCTGTACCATCTGGACAAGGAGCTGGCCGCGCGGGTCTTCACCCCGCCGGTTGACGCCACCGCCTAGACCCGAAGGCTGATCTGATCGCAAGCGGCCGGGGCGCCCCGTGGCGCCCCGGTTCTCTTTTGCCCGTGAGCCCTCAGGCCGGGGGCTCCACCACGCCGATGGTCAGCAGCAGGCAGGCGTAGGTCCGTTGCTCTCCGGTCGCGATGACGAGGCCGCAGTCGTCCGACTTCACCTGGTCGTAGAACTCGAAGCGACCGAGAGCCGCGATCTTCGGCTCCGGTCCGATCAGCCGCTGGAACTCCTGCACGATCGGCGGCAGTTCGCCTCGGTCCGGCCGGATCACGTGCGCCGCCTCCACGGGGATCTGCTCCAGAAGGACCTCCAGCACCTCCGTCGTGGTGAGCCGGCCGGGGCACAGGTTCAGATAGACGATCGAGGCGTTCGGGCCGCACTTGGTTGCAAAGGGGTAGTTGCTGTCGGCGATCAGCACCTTGGTGCCGTGGCCGCCGGAAGCCAGCGCAGACAGGATCTCGGGATGCAGCAGTCTGGACTTCAGCATGGCTCTTGGACTCCTTCAGAACGTGTCCCAACAGACGACGGGGTTCGGCGGGAGCAGGGCGTCGGCCGCCACCAGCTTCTCCGGATGGTCGAAGGCGACGAACCCGAGGCGGGCCATCTCCCGGAGGCTGGGCTCCCCGAAGAACGCCTGGGTGAACGCGCCGATCTCCAGCTCGAAGTCCGGTTCCTCGTCGGTCTGAGACACCGAGACGTGGCCGAACTCGAATTCCACCAACCACGGCCCCTCGTTCTCGGGGAAGTCGGGGTCGATCACGCGCAGCACGACCTCTCCCGAGGCGCCCGGATGCAGCTTCGCGAGCGCACCCGGCACGTCGAGGATCCGGAACATGATCGGCTTGTTCAGCTGGACCCGCACCGGATGGTCCAGGTGGCGGGCGAAGAACGGCCCGTCGCTCGGCTCCAGCCAGGTGATCGAGTTTTTGTTCATCGCTAGGCCGCGGAAGGTCTCCAAGATCGCCTCGTACCCCTCCCTCGAGGTGGAGACGAACTCCCGCACGAACAGGTCCACCCAGAAGTCGCCGGACATGTCGATCACGCAGTAGGCCTCGATGGGGTCGCCGGCGGCGTACACCGTCTTGGGGCGGTCGCCGCCCAGGAAGCGGCTCCACTGCGCGTCGTTCCGCCGGTTGCCGCCGGCGTAGACCACGCAGTAGCGCTCCATCACGGGCCGCAGGAGGTGGAACTCCTCGGGGCGGAGCTGCCGGACCGGCAGGGTCCTCTCGAACCGGGGGAGACGGTCCGCCGGGCACGCGATCCTCTGCACGCGGCCGCAGACCTGGTAGCCGAACTGGCGGTAGAACGGCTCGCGGAAGGCGTAGAGCGAGG
>DPBN01000200.1 GCA_003516955.1 Armatimonadota bacterium
CAGCGCATCGCCATCGCCCGCGCGCTCATCCGAAGGCCGCGAATCCTGCTGCTCGACGAGGCGACCAGCAACCTCGACGCGGTCAGCGAGCAGGCCGTCCAAGAGGCTCTCGAGGAGATCCTCCCGGGCAGGACCACGCTGATGATCGCCCACCGGCTGACGACGGCCGCCCGCGCCGACCGGTTGGTGATGCTCCGCAAGGGCGAGGTGATCGAGTCCGGCACCCACCAGGAGCTGCTGGCCAGCGGCGGGGCCTACTCGCGCATGTTCAACGCCTTTAGCAGCGGGGTGGCCGATGAGCGGATCGGCTGAGGCCTCCGTCCGTTGCGTCCGGCTCGCCTGCGGCTACCCCGAGCGCAGGGTCCTGGAAGGGATCGACCTGCACGTGCGCCCCGGAGAGGTGCTGGCGCTGCTCGGGCCGAACGGCAGCGGCAAGTCCACGCTCCTGAAGACCATCGCCAAGACCCTGCCTCCGCTGGGAGGCCGAGTCGAGGTGTGGGGGCGAGACGTGGGCCACCTCGACTTCGCCGAGCTGGCGCGGCTGCTCGCCTTCGTGCCCCAAGAGGAGCCGCTGTCGTTCGCCTTCACGGTGCGGCAGGTGGTGCTGATGGGCAGGATGCCTCATTCCGAGGGGCTCCTCGATACCCCGGAGGACCACGCCGCTGCGGAGGAGGCCATGGAGCTCGCTGGTTGCCTGGAGATCGCCGACCGGCCGGTGACGCAGCTGAGCGGCGGGGAGAAGCAGCGGGTCCTCATCGCCCGCGCGCTCGCCCAGAAGGCGCCCGTGCTGCTGATGGACGAGCCCACCTCGCATATGGACATCGGTCACCAGATGGCGGCCGTGAGGCTGGTGCGGGAGCAGGCTTCGCGGGGAGCGTGCGTGGTGGCCGCCGTGCACGACCTGAACCTGGCGGCCCTGGTGGCGACCGACGGGTGCCTGCTCCACCAAGGGCGCATCGTGCGGCAAGGCCCTATCGGCGACGTCCTCAGCGACGGCGTGCTGGAGGACGTGTACGAGGTGCGGTTCGAGCGGCACCGGGACGCGAAGGGCCGGGTGCGGCTCTTCCCCCTCGTCTAGCCCGCCCCGACCAGGCCGATCAGCAGCACTCCTTGACGCCCTCGATCGAGATGCCCAAGGCGATCCTCAGCACCTCGTCCGCGGTCTTCACGAAGTGGAAGCGGAGCTCCTTGCGGATCTCGGGCGGGACGTCCTCGCGCACGTCCTTCTCGTTGTCCTCCGGCAGGATGATCTCGCGCACGCCGGCGCGGTGGGCGGCCAGAACCTTCTCCTTAATGCCCCCCACCGGGAGAACCTGGCCCGTGAGCGTCATCTCGCCGGTCATTGCCAGCCGCTCCTTGACGCATCGGCCCGTGAGCAGCGAGGCCAGTGCCGTGAGCATCGTCACGCCCGCACTGGGGCCGTCCTTCGGCACCGCGCCCGCGGGCACGTGCACGTGGATGTCCGACTTCTCGAAGATGTCCGAGGGCAGGCCGAGCCGATCGGCGCGGCTGCGCACAAAGCTCAGCGCCGCCGTCACGCTCTCCTTCATGACGTCGCCCAGCTGGCCCGTGATGATCAGGCCCTTGCTGCCGGGCATCCGCACGCTCTCGATGAACAGCACGTCGCCGCCGGTCGGCGTCCAGGCGAGTCCGACCGCCACGCCGGGCACGAGGCGCCTCTCCAGAACCTCCTCGTGCAGATAGCGCGGAGCCCCCAGGGTGCTCTGCAGGGTCCGAGGCGTCACGACGAACTTCGACCGCCGGTTCTCGGCGAACTGCCGCGTGGCCTTGCGGACCACGCTGGCGATCTCCCGCTCGAGGTTGCGCACGCCGGCCTCCCGCGTGTAGCTGCGGATCAGCGTGCGCAGGGCGTCCGGACGGAACTGGATCTGGGAGGGTCGGAGGCCGTGCTCCTCGATCTGCTTCGGGATGAGGTGGCGCACGGCGATCTGGAACTTCTCCTCCTCGGTGTAGCCGCCCAGCTCGATGACCTCCATCCGGTCGCGCAGCGGCATCGGGATGGTGTCCAACCGGTTGGCCGTGGTGATGAAGAACACCCGGCTGAGATCGAACGGAGCGTCGATGTAGTGGTCCCGGAACGACGAGTTCTGCTCCGGGTCCAGCACCTCCAGCAGGGCCGAGGAGGGATCGCCGCGGAAGTCGCTGACCAGCTTGTCGATCTCGTCGAGCATGAACACCGGGTTCTGCGACTCGGCCCGGCGCAGGCCCTGGATGATCTGCCCCGGAAGCGCGCCCACGTAGGTGCGGCGGTGCCCCCGGATCTCCGCCTCGTCGCGCACGCCACCTAGGCTGATCCGCACGAACTTCCGCCCCATGGCGTGCGCGATCGACCGTCCGAGCGACGTCTTGCCCACGCCGGGCGGGCCCACGAAGCAGAGGATCGGCTGGCGCACCGGCCCGTCGGTCTTGACCTTGCGGACGGCGAGGAACTCGAGAATCCTCTCCTTGATCTTGTCCAGGCCGTAGTGGTCGGCGTCCAAGACCGCCTTGACCTGGTTGAGGTCCAAGTTGTCCTCCGTGGCTTTGTTCCACGGCAGGGCGACCATCCAATCGATGTACGTCCGAGCGACGGTGTACTCGGGCGAGCCTGGAGGAATCCGCTTGAGGCGGTCGAACTCGCGCGTGACCTCGCGGAGCGCCTCCTGCGGCATGCCGGCCTCCTGGATCTTGGCCCAGAGCTCCTCCAGCTCGACGCTGCGGTCGTCGGTCTCGCCCAGCTCGCGCTGGATCGCCTTGAGCTGCTCGCGCAGGTAGTAGTCCCTTTGGGACTTGCTCAGCTCCGAACTGACCTCGCGCTGGACCTTGCTGGTCAGCTCGAGCACGCGCACTTCGCGGCCGAGCATCCGCACCAGCTTCTGGAGCCGCTCGACTAGGTCGACGGTCTCCAGCAGCTCCTGCTTCTCGGCGACGGGCAGCTGAACGTGCGCCGCCACGAGGTCGGCCATCACGTTGGTCTCCTGCACGGCCTGAGTCAGCGCCTGAA
>DPBN01000277.1 GCA_003516955.1 Armatimonadota bacterium
GGCGGCCACCGTGCAGGCGCAGGCCCCGGTTCCGCAGGCCAGGGTTGCGCCCGCCCCTCGCTCCCACGTGCGCTGGATCAAGCGGTCCCTGGCGGCCACCTGAACGAAGTGCACGTTGGTCTTGCGGGGGAACAGGTCGTGCGTCTCCAGAGCCGGACCCCACTCCTCCAGCGGAACGGCCTGCACGTCCTCCACGAACACCACCAGGTGGGGGTTGCCCATCGACACGGCCGTACCGACGAAGGTGCTGCCGCAAGCCTCGACCGGTTGCTCGACGAAGCGGTCCTCCGGATCGCCCAGCACGGGGATTTCGCCGCGGCCGAGCCGGGCCGGACCCATGTCCACCCGCACCAATCCGTCGGGGGTCTCTTCCAGCGTCAGCACGCCGGCGCCCGTTTCGACCGACACCACCGGTTCGTCGGTGTGGCCCTTTTGGCGAAGGAAGCGGACGAAGCAACGGATTCCGTTGCCGCACATCTCGCTCTCGGTGCCGTCCGGGTTGAACATTCGCATGCGGAACCGGCGGGAGGAGCCTGCGACGAGGAGGATCAGCCCGTCGCCGCCGATGCCGAAGCGGCGGTCGCACATCCGGCGCGCCAAGTCCGGCAACGCGCGCTCCTCCACGGGGTGTCTCAGTCCATCGAGGAGCACGAAATCGTTGCCGATCCCGTGCATCTTGGTGAAGGGAATCACTCTTCGGCTGGAGCCTGCTCCTGGGTCTGGGGCCGTCCGCCGACCGGCCGAGAGGGCACGATGCTGGCGATGGCGTGCTTGTAGACCAGCTGGGTGGGTTTGCCGGCGGAGTCGAGCAGAACGGTGAAGGCGTCGAAGCCCCGAACCTGGCCGCGGAGCTGCACGCTGTTGGTGAGGTAGATCGTCACGCCGATCCCCTCCTTGCGCACCTGGTTCAGGAACATGTCTTGCAGGTTGATCGTCTTGGCCATCGATTCCAGCACCTCACATCAAAGTTCAAGAAGGGTCGCCTCCACCGCGCCGATCTGCTCCTCCGTCTCCGCGTTCCAGCGCAGAGGCCGCAGGTTCGGCTCGGATCGGAGCCAGGTCCTCTGCCGCTTGGCGTACTGGACGGTGGCCCGCAGGATGCGCTCCTTGGCCTCAAGGATAGCACAACGGCCTTCGAGAACCTCCCACAGATCGCGGTATCCGATCGCGCGGAGTCCCGGCGCGTCCCTCGGCAGGCCGTCCTCCCTCAGGGCGCGGACCTCCTCGAGCCAACCGGCTGCCAGCATTCTTTGCAGGCGCTCTCCGGCCCTGCGGGCTGTCTCGTCGGCCGGGGGTACCAAGGCCACCTTGACCTTCCGAAAGGGCGGGAGAGGCTGATGGGTCTGCGTCGCGGGATGCAGAGCCCTTTCGAGCGCGCGGGCCACCCGTGCCGGATTGCGGGGGTCCACTCGGGCCGCGGCCTGGGGGTCCAGCTCGCTCAGCCAGCGGTGCGCGGCCTCGGGGCCCTGCCGCCGGACCTCGGACCGTACCCGCTGCCGAACCTCCTCCGGGGGCGGCTCGGCCATCTCCGCGTATTCCTCGAACAGCGCACGGATGTAGAGTCCCGTCCCGCCGACCACGACGGCGCTCCTGCCTTCGGCGTAGGCCCTCTCCAGCGCTTCGCGCGCCCTGGAAACCCACTCTCCGGCGGTGAGCTGCTCGGTCGGGTCCTTGATGTCCAGCAGCTGGTAGCGGCCGCGGTTCGGGGGCTTGGCGGTGCCGATGTCCAGCCGCCGGTAGCATTGGAACGCGTCGGCGTTCACGAGCACGGCGTCCCAGCGGTCTGCGAGCGCCTCCGCGAGGGCGGTCTTGCCCGAGGCGGTCGGACCCATGACGGCGACCAGCGCCGGCCGCATGGTCAGTAATCGATCAGCGCGTGGATCGGATACTGGAGCAGGTTCTTCCGGCCCTCGAGGAACAGCAGCTCCACCAGGAACCCGAACCCGCAGACGGTTGCGCCCAGGCGCTCGACCAGCCGTGCGGTGGCGGCCGCCGTTCCGCCGGTCGCCAGAAGATCGTCCACGACGTACACGCGGCTGCCGGGGCTGACGGCGTCCACGTGCATCTCCACGGTGTTCGTGCCGTACTCCAAGGCGTACTCCTCGCTGATCCGTTCGTACGGGAGCTTGCCGAGCTTCCGGGCCGGGGCGAACGGAACGCCGAGCTGAAGGGCGATCGGGGTGCCGAAGATGAACCCGCGCGACTCGATTCCGACCACCGCCTCGGCTCCCTTGGCCCGGGCGTCCTGCGCGAGCAGGTCGACTGCCTCCGCGAAGGCGGCCGGGTGCTGCAGCACCGGCGTGATGTCCTTGAACAGCACGCCCTCCTTGGGGAAGTCCGGCACGTCGCGGATCAGGCTCTTGGCGAGGATCTCTGGCATCGGAGGCATTCTACCAGCATCGGGCTCAGCCTCCCACGCGGGGCGCTTGGGACACGTCGGAGTCCGGCTCGAAGAAGCTCGCCGGCCGAAAGCCGCCGAGGGAGGCGAGCAGGCTGTCCGGGAACGTCTCGAGCGCCGTGTTGTAGTCCCGCACGCAGGCGTTGTAGTACTTTCTGGCGTTGGCGATGGCGTCCTCGGTGGCGGTCAGCTCCTCCTGCAGCCGGAGGTAGTTGGTGGAGGCCTTGAGCTCGGGATAGGACTCGGCGAGAAGCAGGGTGCGCTCCAGCCCCGAAGCCAGGGCCGACTCGGCCTGGGCGCGCGCTCTCGGCTCCGTGGCCGACAGGGCCTTGGACCGCGCGGCGGCGAGCGCCTCGAAGGTGCCTTGCTCGTGCCGGGCGTAGGCCTTGACGGTCTCCACGATGTTGGGCACCAGCTCCGCTCGCCGGTTCAGATGGACGCTGATGTCGCTCCAGGCGTTCCTCGTCAGTTGGCGCAGGTACACCAGACGGTTGTAACGCCCGATGGCCAGGGCGAGAACCGCGCCGCCAGCGATCGCGATCGGCCAGAGCAGATCCATGTCAGGGCTCCAGCGGAATCCCCGGATCCCAACCTTGCTTGCTGGCGCGCATCAGAACCTCGACCTCCATGTCCCTATCGACCCGGATCTGGCAGGCCAGCCGGTAGTTGCCGAGCTCGCCGTCCTCCTCCAGGCACGCGCGCTCGGCCTCTCCCATCGGGGGCTCGGGGCTGAGGAAGCGCACTCGGCAAGTGGTGCAACGGGCCTTGCCCCCGCAGCGGTGGCTGATGTCGAAGCCGGACCGCTCGATCGCCAGCGCCAGCTTCTCACCCTCTTCGACTTCGAACGTTCGATGGCCCACGACGGTCACGCGATGGCTCGCCATATGCCGCAATCTACCCGTTCCGACGGTCCCGCGGGCTTGTCCCTCCGGGACGCCCAACGGCTAGACTGAGCGATCATGGTCCGCCCGGAACGGTTGTTCGCGCTCTTCCGCGAGCTGTGCCTCGTGAATTCGCCCGCCCTCCGTGAGGCCGAGTGCGTTGCCCTCGTGCGGCGCAAGCTGGAGTCGCTCGGCCTCGAGGTTCGGGAGGACGACGCGGGGAGCAAGATCGGGGGGACGGCCAACAACCTGATCGCCCGGCTTCCGGCCAACGCCGAGGGCTTTCCGCGGGTGTTCCTCTCGGCGCACTTCGACACGGTCGAACCGACCGAGGGGCTGGAGATCGAGGAAACGGAGGAGCTCTTCCGGTCCGCCTCCGACACGATCCTCGGGGCGGACAACAAGGCCGGCATGGCCCCGGCGATCGAGGCCGTGGAGTCGATCTTGGAGGACGGCGCGCCGCACGGGGACGTCTGGCTGCTGTTCAGCGTCGCGGAGGAGATCGGACTGAAGGGGGCGGCCGCCATGGACCTGAAGGGCGTGGACGTGGACTACGGCTACGTTCTCGACACCGGGCCGCCCGTGGGCACGTTCGTGACGAGGACCGGCACCCACTACAAGGTTAGGGCGAGGCTGGTCG
>DPBN01000391.1 GCA_003516955.1 Armatimonadota bacterium
CAGGTGGTCACCGTGTCCCCCGACGAGCTGCGCGTCGAGGCGAGAACGGTGACCGGGGAGTTGCACGACTCGTTCCGGATCCTCAAGTCCAGCGACGGCAAGAAGCGCCTGGTGGAGGACTTCGAACCGAGGGTGTACAACCCGGCAGCGACGGAGTCAGCCCAATGATGCGGGCCTCCGCCGTCGTCCTTGCTCTCTCGGCGGTCTCGACGGGCCCGACGGGCAGCAGGCTGAGAACCGTGCCAGGGGAGTGCTCATCGGCTAGACTAAGCCCACGATGCTCGGTCTCAGCCTGTGGACTTTGTCGTTGGTCGCACCGCCGTTGGACCTGTCGGTTCCCGAACCGGTGGCCGAGCGGCGCCCGCACGTGCGCCAGATTCACGGCGAACGGTTCCAGGACGACTACTTCTGGCTCCGCGTCCGGAAGGATCCCGCCGTCCGCAAGTTCCTGGAGGCCTGCAACGAGCACGCCGACGCCGTGATGGCGCCCACCAAGCCCCTCCAGGAGCAGCTGTACAAGGAGATTCTCGGCCGCATTCGGGAGACCGACTCCAGCGTGCCCGTATTCGACCGCGGCTACTACTACTACACGCGGACCGAGAAGGGAAAACCCTATCCGATCCACTGCCGAAAGAAGGGCGGCCTGGGCGCCAAGGAGGAGGTGCTGCTGGACCTGAACCAGTTGGCCCGAGGCAAGCGCTACGTCGACGCGAGCTACTCCGTCAGCCCCAACGGTCGCCTCCTGGCCTATACGCTCGACACCACCGGTTCGCGCGACTACGAGCTGTTCTTCAAGGACCTCTCCACAGGCCGAACGCTGCCCGACCGCTTCGGCACGGTCACCGGGATGGTCTGGGCATCGGACAACCGAACGGTCTTCTACACGACCGAGGACGCCGCTAAGAGATCCTACCGTCTTTATCGCCGGCGGCTCGGCTCCCGGCAGCCAACGCTGCTCTACGAGGAGAAGGACCCCCTCTACAACCTTCTGCTGACCGAGGATCGCAATCATCGGTTCGCCTACGCGATCTCCGAAAGCATGGAGACCACGGAGTGCCGGGTCTTGGACCTGAACGCTCCGGACAAGGCCCCCCGATTGCTCCAACGGAGGCGGGAGGGGGTGGAGTACTACCCCACCAGCTTCGGAGACAAGTTCCTGATCCGAACGAACGACGGCGTGAGGGAGTTCCGCCTGGTCGTGGCGCCCGTCGCCTCGCCCGACCGCCGGCACTGGAAGACGGTACTCACACCCCGACGCGGCGAGACGATCGAGGACGTGGACGCCTTCCGTCGGCACTGGGTGGTCCGCATCCGAAGGGACGCGGTCGCCAGCCTCCGTGTCCTGGACGTCCGGACTTGGTCTGCCCACACGGTCGCCTTCCCGGAGCCCTACTACTCCGCGAGCCTCGGGAGCAACCCGATGTTCGACACCAAGCGGTTGCGGATCGAGTACCAGTCGGCGATCACGCCGGCGACCGTTTACGACTACGACCCCACAACCCGCAGCCTGAAACAGGTCAAGCGCCAGACGGTCTACGGCTACGATCCGAGCAGATACGAAGTCAGGCTCCTATGGGCCAAGGCGCGCGACGGCGAGCGCGTGCCGGTTGCGCTGGCGTTCCGCCGCGATGCACAAAGACCCGCCCCGACTCTCCTTGAGGCGTACGGCGCCTACGGAATTCCCAACGACCCCTACTTCCGCAGTTCCTTCGTCTCCCTACTTGACCGCGGATGGATCCTCGCCTCCGCCCTCGTCCGGGGTGGCGGAGAGCTCGGCGAGCGGTGGCACGACGCCGGCAAGATGGCCTCCAAGCAGAACACTTTCCGCGACTTGGTGGACTGTGCGCGCTTCCTGCAGACCGAGGGGTGGACCTCGCCGCAGCTCTTGGCCGTAAGCGGCGGCAGCGCCGGCGGCCTCACGGTGGGTGCGGCCTTGAACAGCAACGCGGAGCTGTTCCGCTCGGCCCTGGTGTACGTGCCCTTTGTGGACGTCGTCAATACGATGCTGGACGAGACGCTGCCCCTCACCACCGGCGAGTTCATCGAGTGGGGCAATCCCAAGATTCCCCAGCAGTACCGCTGGATCCGGGCCTACTCTCCCTACGACAACGTCGCGCCCAAGGACTACCCGGCCATGCTGGTGCGCACCGGCTGGAACGACACCAACGTCCCTTACTGGGAGGCCGCCAAGTGGGTAGCCCGGCTCAGGGCCCTGCGCACGGATCGCTCCAAGCCGCTGCTCCTCAAGGTGGACTTCTCCACGGGTCACGGCGGCGCCAGCGGCCGGTACGACGCGCTGCGCGACGAGGCCTTCGACCAGGCGTTCCTGCTCGCGACGGTCGGAGAAGGCTCCTTCCGGGTACCCTGAAACGTCTCCGGGCGATGGAGTCCGCCCCTGCCCAAACCGCCGCCTGCGGCTGATGACTCCTGTCGGAGAATGCGCATGGGTGAGACGCTGGAGAAGTTCCTGTGGGTCGGTTTGGGCGGCGCGATCGGAGCGAGCGCGCGCTACGGCTTGGGCGGGTGGCTGCAGTCCCGATTCGGGGCGAGCTTCCCCTGGCAGACGATCGTGATCAACCTCACCGGGTCCTTGCTGATCGGTCTGGTTCTCGGCTTCGCGAACGTCCTTCAGGATCCCACCCGCCTGAGACTTTTCGTCGCGATCGGCATCCTAGGCGGCTACACCACGTACTCGACGTTCGCGTACGAGGGGCTCATGCTGCTGGCCGACCGCCGCTACCTCCCGGCGCTCTTTTACGTGCAGTTCACCGCGCTCGGAACGGTTTTCTCCGCCTGGGTCGGGCTGGTTGTGGCTAGAATGCTGACAGGGGGACGCGCATGAAGATCGAGGGCAAGGCGAAGGCTGTGGCGATCTACGTCGGCGAGAGCGACCGCTGGAAGGGCCAACCGCTCTACGTCGCGATCGTCGAGGAAGCGAGGCGCCTCGGGATGGCCGGGGCCTCAGTGTTCCGCGGCATGATGGGCTTTGGGGCGAACAGCCGCATCCACACCGCATCGATCCTGCGCCTGAGCGAGGACCTTCCCGTCTCCATCCACATCGTGGACGTCGAGGAGCGCATCAAGCCGTTCCTGAGGGTGCTGGACGACATGGTGTCCGAGGGGCTGGTCGTGACCTGCGACGTAACCGTGGAGCGTTACGTCCACTCCGGCGGCCCCGCCCAGGGTGGAGGCAAGCCGTGAGCATCGTCGCTCTCAGCCGGCAGTTCGGATCGGGCTCGCAGATCGTGGCTGCGCAGTTGGCCGAAGACCTCGGCTGGAGGGTGGTCGACCGTGAGATCCTGGAAGAGGAGGCACGGCTGGCGGGTGTCCCTTTGCCGAACGTGATGCATCGGGACGAGAGGGCGCCGTCCGTCATCGAGTCCTGGGCCCGCAAGGGCGACGCCGAGCGGTACTTCCAAGCGCTGATGGCCGCCGTGCGCAAGTTCGCGGAGCAGGGCCACGTGGTGTTCGTGGGACGCGGCGCTGGATTCATCCTTCGGGATCGTCCTTGCGTGCACGTGCGCCTGGTTGCAGAGACCGAGTTCCGCGTGCGCAGGGTGATGCAGGTCCGCTGGGTCGGCGAGGATCAGGCCATGGCGATGATCCGCGCGAACGACGAGGAGAGGGCCGCCTTCCACCGCCGCTTCTTCGGGGTGGACTGGAACGACCCGACCCACTACCACGCCACCCTCTGCACCTCCCTGGCTGGACCCGAGCAGGCGGCCCGCACCCTCGCGGCCATCGTTCGGGCTTGGCCGTGGGAGGGCTGAGGCCCCGTCAACGCACGATTTCGTAGTACAGAGTCGCCTGCCCGCTCGGCGCGCCCTGAACCGTTGCGCGGAAGTAAAGGTTGCCGCCGGACCACGTGCTGGGCACCACGCCGACCCTCTGTCCTGAGAGGTCCAGACGGTAGACCGTCGGCTTGGCGGTGCCGCCCAGCGTCAGACCGATGTTCGCGGTGCCGTTGCGGACCAAGTACGGCAAGCTTCCATACTGCTCAAGCATCGTCCGATCCGGGCCGGAGAACCGCGTCCCCGTGTTCAGGAGGTCGGTGAGGTGCACGAAGAGCATCCGCCGACTCTCGGGCAGGGGCAGGTCGTCCAGCGCCGTCACCCAGACCGCGGCCCTCGCGCCGCTCGGCGTCGACGCCAGGCGGTTCGCACGGATCGTCCTGCCGGGCGTCGTGAACACCCCCTCGGTCTTCGGCGTCAGCACCGCGAACGTGCCGATGCCCAGCCAGATCTTGATCTGCGGATGGAGCGACGGCGGAGGCACGTTGACGGACCGTTGCACGTTGCTCCACCGAGCCGCGAACGGATCCACCCAGGGACCCGAGAAAGCCGCCGCTCCCGCCGACTGCGGCTGGACCAGCACCGTGGCCTCCCCGACGGCCGCGTTCAGGTGCCGCCAAAGATACAGGCTGACCACCGCCCTCTCCGCCGCCTGCCTCAGCGGGTCCCTCTGAAGGTCGAACCAGCTTGCCGCCCCCGGAGACGCGATGTCCGTCGCATCGTGCGACCAGGCGAACCTCCACACTCCGTCCCAATCCTGCGCGGCGGCCACCGCCCCGAAGAACAGGCCCGACTCGGAACGGTAGGGGTTCGGGAACACATAGTTGAACTCGCTCACAGTGAACGGCTTCCCGCGCATCCGCCCGTAGGCCACATTCCGGAGGGAGCCACCGAAGTCGCGGACCGAAAGCTCCATCGTGTGCCCCGAGGGCAGCGCGAAGGCCTGCTGCGGAAACGACGGATGGTCCCAATAGAAGTGGTCATCCACGTAGTCCAGGTCGACGCGGCTCCTCACCAGCGCCTGCTGGTTCCTCCAGCCGTTCGTGTCGGTGAGCAGGGCCTTGACCCCGATCGAGCGCAGCTTGTCGCGCATCCACTGGAACGCGGCCCGGTGCAGGTCCGCACCGAAGCGCGCTCCGGCGTCCGTGTACGGGTCGAAGGAGCCGGAATTGCCCGCGGCCCTCCAAGCCGCGTCCAGCTTCGCCCGGAGCGTCGGCCCGCAGGACAGGTACGCGGACGCGATGTTGTTCTCGTTGACCACGCAGATCCAGGCGATCGCCGGGTCGTCCTTCCAGGCCAAGCCGGTGTAGGGGTTCACGTGCTCCAGCAGCCCCCTGGCGAAGGCCCACCAGTTCTCGCGCGCTCCTTGGTCCACCAAAAGCAGCGCCTTGTACTCGTCCGTCCCGATCGTGCCGGGGATCACCTCATCGCGACGGACCTGGCGCAGGGTGAAGAGGTCCAGGCTCACGTAGATGCCGTTCGCCTTCAGGCGGCTCACCAGGTAGTCCATCCGGTCGAGCACCAGCGGGTCCAGATTGGTGCTGCTGCCCGTCTCCGAGGAGCGCCAGCCACCCGTCAGGTCGACGTCGAAGTGATGGAGTCGCGCACAGTTGTATCCCATGCGACGCAGCCGCACGGCCAAGGCGTCCGCGTCCGTCTTCGAGGGGTACGCGCACGAGAAGACCAAGTTCGGCCCCAGAAACCTCTCCGCGACGTTCGGGGTGTTCTCAAAGGCGAACTTGCCGTTCACCACCTTCAGCCAGCCCTTCGAGCCGGCCGGTGCGACGTTCGACGGGGAGAAGTCCAGCGCCGAGCCGGCGGCCACCTCGGCGACCGGCCAAAGCGGCACCCAGTCTGGTCCCTCTTGGATGGTCACAGGACCCTCGGGCCAGAGCTCCGTGGCTCGCTCGCCCCAAAAGGTCAGGCTCACTCGGACGCGCTGGCCGGCCTGCCATGTGCCCGAGCCCAGGCCGCCCATCCTCAGCTCGAACCCCCCGCCCCACTGGCGGCTGTCCTGAAGGTAGAGGGACGTGCTGGTGGGAAACGAAAGCGACAGCTTCCGATAGCCGATCGTGAACTCGACCGTCGTGGCGGAGCCCGAGAACAGGTAGGCCCCGCCACTGGTGGCCGGAAGGGACACCGTCTGCGAACCGATCTTCGCCGTTCCCCCGGCCCACACCCTGGCCGGAAGGTCCAAGGCCGCGAAAACGGACTCAATGGTCACGTTCTGGTCCGGAACAGCCTCGAAGGTTGCATTCACCTTGGTGCCGTTCTGCGTCGCGGTCCGCGCCAGGGACGCCCTTTGCCCGCCTGGGAAGGCAAGCACCGCGTTGCCCGCGCCATCCAGCGACGGCGGCACATAAGCCCAGCCGGAGCCAAACGCCCGCAATTCGAACGTCGCCACCAGGAGGTCTTCGTCCTGAAGCCGGATGCCCTGGAGCCGGGTGGGATAGGCGTCGTAGCCACCCGGGGCGGCGAGAACCAAAGCGAGGAGCCATGCGTTCATCGGTGAACCCCTATCGAAGATTATAGCGACCGCTCTCCGGCTGCGGGCCGGTTCCTCTGCCGGGTTTCGCGCCGGGAGCTCCTTCCTGCTCCTGGCGGCAACCCTGGGGCTAATCCTTGTACGGATCCACTACGTCCTCACCCGCCATCGCAACTCCGATGGGACGAAGAAGGTGCAGGATGCGAACGGACCCCTCGTGCTGACGCAGGACGTCCGTTAGGCGCCGGTAGCAGTGCGGCGACTCGTCGGTCCCACCCCCGCGCAGCACCACGCCCGCACGGCGGACCCAGTCCTCCATCATCTCGCGCGACACCTTGCCGGCGGTCCGCCGCTTGCCCCTTCGTCGTCCGGCCGCCTCCGTGCGGGACATCACCCTCCCGGCGCCGTGCACCGTGGACCGCAGAGCGGCGACCGACTCCTCCGAGTCAAGGCCCTCAAGGATCACCGACTCGTCGCCCATCGATCCCCCGACGAAGCACCGCTGGCCCGGAAAGGCGGGAGTCGCGCCCTTTCGGACGACCCACAGCGACTCCCCTTGGTGCCTCTCACGCCAGGCGTAGTTGTGGTGGTTATGAACCTCCTCCACGACCGGCGCACCGAGGAGCTTGGCGACCCGCGCGCAAACCCAGTCGCGCGCCGCGTGGGCGTAGCGGCCCGCCAGCTCCATCGCCTCCAGGTAGTCCTGGCCCAAGGCGGAACGCACGGAGAACACCACCGGCTCCGCGAACGGATCGTCCTTGCCCCCGCCTGCCCGCAGGAAGTGCGTGGCCACCCTGTGGCCGAACCCTCTCGAGCCGAAGTGGACGCCGATCCACACGCGGTTCTGTTCGTCCGCGAACAGGTCCACGTAGTGGTTGCCGCCGCCTACGGTCCCGAACTGGGACCAGGCGAGGTCCTTGAGGGCCGCGCAAACGGGTAGCTTCCAGCGCTCGTCGTCGAACACGGGGTCGTCCACAGGCTCCGGGTTCGTTCGCCCGAGACCGAAGCTGATCGTCCGGCAAATGTCGTCCATCAGCGTCCCGATCCGAGGGAGGACGTCTTCTAGAGCCGCGTCCACTCGGACGGCCTTGTTGCCGCAGGCGATGTCGAAGCCCACCGCGGAAGGGCTGACGGCGTCCCGATAGGCCACCACCCCGCCGATCGGCACGCTGTAACCCCGATGGTGGTCGGCCATCATCGCCGCGCGAGCCGCGGTCCGGCGGCAGGTCTGGATCTGCTTCAGCGCGCCCTGGTCGACCGGCTCACCCCAGACGGGGACGTCCCCGAACCACCTCATGGCTCCTCCAACCTTGGGAACGCGGAACCGCAACCGGACGATCCCAGTAGAATCCGACTATGGCACAGATCCATCCCTATCCCGTGAAGGTCGTCTGGAGCGGAGGCCGCGACGGCTCCGGCGTCGTCACCCCGGAGCACAGCGGCGTCGAGCTCCCGATCGCAGTCCCGAAGGAGTTCCAAGGAACCGGAGACGGCACCAACCCCGAGGAGCTGCTGGCGGCGGCCGTCGCGGCCTGTTACTCCATCACCTTCGGGATCATCGCGGCCAACCGCAGGCTCCCGGTCGCGTCCGTCGAGACCTCCGCCGTGGGTGAGGTGGAGCAAGCCGGAGCGCAGTTCACCTACAAGAAGAT
>DPBN01000033.1 GCA_003516955.1 Armatimonadota bacterium
GAGCGGCCTGCTCGGCCTGTGCCCCGACGCCGAGCGGGTCGAGCGCTTCCTGCGCGACGAGGCGCGCCGCAAGCCCGCGCAGGCGCTGGTCCTGATGCAGATGCAGGCGGCTTCCCACCGCATGCTCTCCGCCGCGGAGATCCGCGCGATGAGCGGGGTGACCGACGCGACCGTGCGCGCGCTCGTCGACGCAGGCCTGCTGGTGCGGGCGGAGCCAGGAGCCACCGCCTCGCCCAGGCCGGCGCCCGTGCCGAACCCGCACCAGAGGCTGGCGATCGACGCCGTGTCCGACGCCATCCACGGCCACCGTGCCCAGCCGTTCCTGCTGTTTGGAGTGACCGGAAGCGGCAAGACGGAGGTGTATCTGCGCTGTGCGACCGAGGCGCTGGCCGCCGGACGGCAGGTGCTGTACCTGGTTCCCGAGATCGCGCTGGCCACGCAGGCGATCGCCCAGCTGCGCGACCGTTTCGGCGACCGCGTGGCGATTCTGCACAGCGACCTGCCGGCCACCGAGCGCCTGGAGAACTGGCGGAAGATCCACGATGGCGAGTGCCCCGTGGTGGTGGGAGCGCGCAGCGCGCTGTTCGCCCCGCTGTCCCGCATCGGCCTGATCGTCGTCGACGAAGAGCACGAGTCGTCCTACAAGCAGGAGACGACGCCCCGTTACCACGCCAAGCGTCTGGCGCTCCGGTTGGGCGAGATCCATGGTTGCCCCGTGGTGTTGGGCTCGGCAACGCCCAGCGTCGAGAGCTTCTGGGAGGCGGAGCAAGGCCGGCTGACGCTGCTTTCGCTGCCGGAGCGGGCGGCGGAGTCGGCCCGTCTGCCCGAGGTCGAGGTGGTCGACCTGGGTGCGGGCTACCGTTCCGGCAGGCCCGGGCTCTTTTCGGAGGAGCTGCTGGCCGCCCTCAGCGAGACGCTGCGGCGCGGCGAACAGGCGATCCTGTTCCTCAACCGGCGCGCCTACGCGCCGTTCCTGCTGTGCCGGGACTGCGGGCATTCGTTCGTGTGTCCCGACTGCGCGGTCTCGCTCGCCCTCAGCGTGCGCGAGCGGCGCCTGCGTTGCCACCACTGCGGGCACTCCGAGCCGCCGCCGGACGCTTGCCCGTCCTGCGGAGGTCGGCGCGTGAGGCCGTTCGGAGCCGGCACGGAGAAGGTGGAGGAGGCGGTGCGCGCGACGTTCCCCCAAGCTCGCGTCGCCCGGCTGGACCGGGACGTGGCCCAGCGGCGCAACGCGCTGGACGAGATTCTGGCCAGCTTCCGGGCCGGCGACCTCGACGTGCTGGTCGGCACCCAGATGGTCGCCAAGGGGCTCGACTTCCCGAACGTCACCCTCGTGGGGGTGGTGGCCGCCGACGTCTCGCTCAACCTGCCGGACTTCCGGGCGAGCGAGCGCACGTTCCAGCTGCTGCTGCAGGTGGCGGGACGGGCGGGCCGGGGCAGCAAGCCCGGCCGGGTGGTCGTGCAGACGCTCAACCCGGGCCACCCCGCCGTGACGGCCGCGGCGGAGCACGACTACCTGTCGCTATACGAGAACCTGAAGTCCGAGCGCGAGGCGGTCCGGTATCCGCCTTTCGCGCGACTCGTGAACGTCCTGGTGACCTCGGAAGACGCGTCGCTTGCGAGGGAGGTGTCGGCCAAGGCTGCGTGCCTGCTCCGTGGGGTTCCCGCAGCGACCGTGCTGGGTCCTGCGGACTGCGCCTTGGAGCGGATTCAGCGGAGGTACCGCCGCCACGTGCTCGTCAAGCTGCCCCCGGAGGCGCGGCCAACCGGCGTCCGCGAGGCGCTGCAGGGACTGGAGGCCCCGGCCGCCGTCCAAGTGACCGTGGACGTCGACCCCTACTCGATGGTCTAGGCGGCCGGGGCGGCCATCGTCAGTACTTGCGGTTTGGCAGCTCCTTGGCGGCCACGGACTGGTCGTAGACGCCCTCTTCCACGACGATGCGCTTGGGCAGTTGCTTGCCCGCGACCACCGCCTCCACAGCGTCGAACAGCTGCGGACCGATGATCGGGTTGCACTCCACGGTGCAGTTCAGCTTGCCGGCGACCATCGCCTCGAAGGCGCCCCGCACCCCGTCGATCGAGACGATCACGATGTCCTTGCCCGGCTTGAGCCCGGCCTCCTCGATCGCCTGGATCGCGCCCAGCGCCATGTCGTCGTTGTGCGCGAACAGCGCGTTCGCGGTCCGCCCGACGGGAGACTTGAGGAACGCCTCCATCGCCTGCTTGCCGCCGGCCCGCGTGAAGTCGCCGGACTGCGAGAGCACGATCTTCATGCCGGGGTAGTCCTTCAGGACCTCTTCGAATCCCTTCTTGCGGTCGATCGCCGGCGCGCTGCCCGGCGTGCCCTGCAGCTCCAGGATCGTCGCCTTGCCGTTCATCTTCTTGGCCAGCCACCGGGCGGCCCGCCGACCCTCCTCGACGAAGTCCGATCCGATGAACGTGACGTACATGTCCTCGCTGACGTCGGGGCGTCGGTCGGCCACGATCACGGGGATGCCGGCGTCCTTGATCTCCTGCATCACCGGACCCCACCCCGCCTCGACCACCGGCGAGAACATGATCACGTCGACCTTCTGGGCGATGAAGCTCCGCAGGGCCTTGATCTGGTTCTCCTGCTTCTGCTGGGCGTCCGAGAAGCGCAGCTCGATGCCGCGCTTGGCGGCCTCCGACTTGATCGACTCTGTGTTGGCGGTTCGCCAGCCACTCTCGGCGCCGATCTGACTGAACCCGACCACGATCTTCTTGCCGGGCTTGGACGACGAGCCGCCCGGTGCTGCGCCTTCCTGCTTCGATCCGGAGCAGCCGACGACGAGCACCGACGCGGCGAGAGCGATTCCGAAAGCTAGCTTCATGGTTCTCCTCGCTACCAACCCTAGGATAGCATTCCCGAGGCGCTATAGGTATTCGCTCACGCTCTTCGGCGGTAGGTCCACCCGCGCGGCAGCATCCGCCTTAGGGGCAGCAGCGCCTCCCCGAACACAGCGCGCCCGGCCTCGGCGTACGAACCGCGGCTTTCGAGCCTCAGGCGAGGGAAGAGCAGGACGAACGCCGCGAGCCGCAGCAGGATCGACGAGGCGAACACCACCTGGTAGTGCGAGAACCAAGCGGGCAGCCAGGCCACCTTGCCGGCCAGCGGCTCGAACGCCGAGGCGATCGTCCCGCCGAGCGCGCTCCCGATCGTCGCCGCCACGCCGATCACGAGGTTGTTGGCGGCCACGTAGGCGGTCCGTCTCTCCTCGGGGAACCCGTGGAGCTGCACGTAGACCAGGCCCTGGTCGATGGAGGGCCAGCAGAGGCCGCCCAGCACGCTGACCACGGGGATCAGCATCGGCATCTCGAGCCGGACTCCGAGGCCCACCGGGCTCAGGTCGAGGCTCCAGGCGCGGTTGCACAGCACCCAGAAGACGGGCAGGACGATCGCGGCGATCGCGCCGAACCCCATCACCGGCTTGGGCCCGAAGCGGTCCAGCGCGCGGCCCCAAAACGGCGACGTGAAGGCGTTGGCCAGCTGCGGCAGAACGACGATCAGGGCGTTGGTCAGCGGCAGAGAGAAGCCCAGCCCGTGGCGTTCAGCCGGTTCGAAGCAGAACGGCCACAGGAACGGCCAGAACATGGAGTAGGCCACGAACGCGGCCAGCGAATAGGCGGCGTAGGCGCGGAAGTCCGCGTTGCGCCAAGGCACCGAGACGATCTCCCACAGCGAGGGCTGCGTATCGCCGACCGGCCGCGGCTCCTCGGGGATGCGCAGGAACAGCAGGATGTCGATCGCACCGACCAGCGTGGCGAAGCCGAACACCGCCGCGTAGACCCAGGCGTCGCCAGGGAGCCGGTCCAGAACGACCGAGACGCCGGAGCTCGCCAGAACCATCATCGCGAGGCCGACCCTCGCGCGGTGGCCGAAGAACGCCCCGGCGCTCTCCCTCGGCACCAGGTCCGACATCCACACGGTGAAGCCCGCTCCGCCGATGTTCGCGAACACGGCGCTCAGGAACGCCGCCAGGCCGACCGCGCCGACCACCCACAACGAGCCGGGTTCGGAGCGGAACAGCGGCGCCGCGGCGATCGCGAGCCAAGCCAGCCGGGCGGCCAGCAGGTACCGCAGGAACGTCGGCTTGGACCTGCCGCTGCGCTCCACCCACAGCGAACCGAGGAGCGTGAACACCACCGCCGCCGGGCCCGCACCCATCACCAGGCCGTAGGCGAAGTCGGAGACCTGGAGGAACTTCTTCAGCAGCGAGGTGAACGCGGCGCCCGTCGTGATCGAGAAGAACATCGACCCGAACGCCCAGGCCCACACCACGCGCCTCATGGCTTGGCGGCGCTGCTCCGCAGAGATGGCGGTTGGTTTGGGAAGCGTCTGGGGCATGGCCGGTTCGCTCGCAAGTATGGCGAATCCCCCGGCTTTCGAACTCGGAGCCGCGCGCGTCGTCCGAGCGGATATGCATGCGGTTCTGCTCGCTCTGCTCGCCGGCCTGGGGAGCGGCGTTGCCCCCGAGGTTCGCACGACGCTGGACGTCCCGTACACCGACTCGGGCCACCCGCGCCACAGGCTCGATGTCTACGCGCCGGTGGGTGCGGATCGCGCACCGGTCGTCGTGTTCTTCCACGGTGGCGGCTGGAGGACGGGCGACAAGCGCCAAGCGATCCAAGGAAAGGAGAGGGTTCTGCCGGCGGCCGGTTTCGTGCTCGTGTCGGCGAACTACCGCCTCGCGCCGGAGCATCGGTACCCGGCCTTCGTCGAGGATGCCACCGCGGCGGTCGGGTGGGTCCATCGCAACATCGGGCGGTACGGTGGCGACCCGAAGCGGCTGTTCGTGATGGGGCACAGCGCCGGAGCGCACCTCGCGGCGTGCCTGGGGGCCGACCCCCGCTGGCTCGGGAAGCACGGGCTCAAGCCTGCGGACCTCTTGGGCGCGGTCCCGCTGGACGGTGGCGGCATGCGGGTGTCTGAGGCGGCGCAAGCCCGCTCGCCGATCCTGGCCGGAATCTACCGTCAGGCGTTCGGGGACGATCCCTCGGTGTGGGACGACGCGTCGCCGCTGATTCAGGTGCGTCGGGCGGAGCGTCCGAGCGACTTTCTGCTGGTGGTCGCGGGTCGCGGCCTGATGGGGCTGCCCCGGGCCGACCGCAGGTCGCGCGAGCAGGCCGAGGAGTTCGCGGCCGCGATCCGAGCCAAGGGAGCCCGGGCCGAGGTGAGCTTCTGGCCGGACTTGGACCACGGCGGAGCCAACGCGATGGTCGGCAACCCGGACCACCCGCTGTCGAAGAAGGTCGTCGCCTGGATGAGGGAGCGGGCTCAGTCGGCCATGCGCCGATAGCGGTGGTACCCGCCCTTCCAGCTGACCTCTTCGATCCGGCGCTCGAGGTCCTCCACGGTCGCCCGTTCGGCGAGTCCCTCCCGCTGGGCCGCCAGGCCGACGGAGACCGCGACGTTCCGCGAGATCGCCCGGGCGTCCTCGAGCGTCGGCATGAGCGGACCGAGCGGATCGCCGTCGCTGGGAATCCACTTGCCGATCTCCATGCCCGCCGCTGAGACCATACCGTCGCTGATGGCCTTGGCCCGCGAGGCGATGGCCCCCAGGGCCAGCCCCGGAAAGACGAAGGCGTTGTTGCAGTTGCCGATGCGCACTGTGCGGCCGCGGAACGACACTGGAGGGAAAGGCGTGCCCGTCGCCACCAGAGCCCGTCCCTCCGTCCATTCGAGCAGGTCCCGCGGGTGAGCCTCCGCCTTGGTGTCGGGGTTGGAGAGCGGAAAGATGATCGGCCGCTGGCAGTGCGCCGCCATGTCGCGCACGATCGCCTCCGTGAAGGCGCCCGCCTGCGTGGAGGTTCCGATCAGCACCGTGGGACGGACGCGCCGCACCACCTCCTCGAGGCCGATTCGGCCGCCCTCGCGAACCTCCCAGCCGGCGACCGCGGCCCGCGGCTTGGCGTACCTCCTTTGGAACGGCTCCAGGCCCGGCGTGTCCTCGAGGATCAGGCCCCGGCTGTTCAGCAGCCAGACCCGGCCCACGGCCTCCTCCTCCGAGAGGCCCTCGCGGACCATCGCCGCGACGATCTCGTCCGCGATCCCCACGCCCGCCGTGCCCGCGCCGTGGACCACCGCCTGCTGCTCCCGGAACGAGGAGCCTGCGCGGGCCACCGCGGCGATCAGCGCGGCCAAGGCGACCGCCGCCGTGCCTTGGATGTCGTCGTTGAACGAGCAGATCTCCCAGCGGTAGCGATCCAACAACCGGCGGGCGTTCGTCTTGCCGAAGTCCTCCCAGTGGAGCAGGGTCGAAGGCCACCTTCGGCGCACCGCCTGCACGAACTGATCGACGAACGAGTCATACTGCTCCCCGCGCACGCGCTCGTGCCGCCAGCCGAGGTAGAGGGGATCGTCGAGCAGCTCGGGGTTGTCGGTGCCCACGTCCAGCATCACGGGCATCAGGCCGAACGGCCGAACGCCGGCGAGCAGCGTGTAGACGACGAGCTTGGCGACCGGGATGGCGATGCCACCTGCCCCCTGATCGCCGATCCCCAGCACCGCCTCGCCGTCCGTCACGCACACGGCGTCCACGAACGGATGGAGCCAGTTGTCGAGGATCTCCTCCATCCGGTCGCGCTCGGGGTAGGCGATGTACAGGCCGCGCGACCCACGGTACAGCCTGCTGTATTGCCGAACGATCTCTCCGACCACCGGCGTGTAGATGATCGGCATCATCTCGGTCAGGTGGTCCTGGACGAGCCTGAGAAACAGCGTCTCGTTCTGATCGTGCAGCGCGCTGAGGAACAGGTTGCGCTCGATGTCCGTGGCCTCTCGCAGATACTCCCGGCGCATCCGCTGAACCTGCTGCTCGATCGTGAGCACGCGGTGCGGCAGAAGGCCTAGCAACCCCAGCTCCCTGCGCTCCTCCTCGCTGAAGGCGGTGCCCTTGTTCAGGCACGACAGGCCCAGCAGCGTGCGGCCTCCGTGCGCGACCTCGATGACGGTCTCCCCGGTGGCGGGGTCGGTGGCGAAGCGGTAGAGCGGCTTGGCTCCGGTTGCGGGTTCCATGGCTTTGGCGCGGGTTCGATCGGTTCTCGACATGCCCAAGGTTGCAGAGCGTCGGGCGCCGCCCGAGGGTGCCTAGCTCGGAACGGGATCGCCTTCGGATCGGCGCCTAGCCGCGATGATGCCATAGCCGGTCCAGATCAGAATGAGGCCCACGCACTCGCCGACGTACAGCGCCTCCACCAGCCCGCCCTTGGCCATGGCGCCGCCGACGCCCGGCAGCAGCGCGCCTGCGGCGATGAGCGCGTTGCCCACCGCCCGGTGCCTCGTCGCGGAAGATCCGGAGTACCGACGGGCGCTCCAAGCCGCGCCGCCGACCAACAGGACGAACGAGTACAGGTTGATCAAGGGGGTCGTCCACCGCACCGCCTTCCAACCGATGACCGCGCCCGTGGGCCGATGCGCCTCCAGCTTGGCGAGGTCCGCCGGGCTGAGGATGACCGCCATGGTGGCCAGGAACACCACCGTCAGCGTCAACCCGGCGAGGAGGTTGGCGGTCCGGCGGGTCAGAAGAAGGTAGGCCACGCCCTGGGCCAGCGGATAGCCGCCGAGCAGCGCTCCGGCGATGTACCACGCCTTCGTCAGCGCGACCGAGTTTCCCCATAGGGTTACGGTCGACTCGAGGGCGGTGCCGAGGCCGTAGAAGAACACGCCCGCCGCCCACCACCACAGGTGCGGCCCGGACCTGCGCACGACTGCCGCCCGCAGCAGCACGACGCAGAACGCGGCCGACAGCGCGGTCGTGAGGATCGGCAGGTAGTGGACGGCTTGTCGGTCCATCGTCTCTGCGCCTAGCGGAACCCCATCGCTCTTTTGGCCTCGGCCAGCGTGCGCGAGGCGAACTCCCTGGCCTCCTCGGCCCCGCGCCGCAGAATCTCCTCGACCGTCGCGTCGTCGATCTGGCGCCTCCGCTCCCGGAACGGGCGCAGGGCCTCGTTGATGGCCTCGGCGCACTCGCGCTTGTTCTGCACGCAGCCGCGCAGGCCGCGCCGGCACTCGTCGGTCTGGAGCTCCCAGTTCGGGGAGTAGACGCGCAGGAGGTTGCACACCGCGCAGTTCTCCGGATCGCCTGGATCGGTCTTGCGCATCTTGGTCGGCGTGGTGAACGCCGACATCACCTTCTTGGCGGTCTCCTCCTCGGTCTCGTTGAGGTAGATCGCGTTGCCGTAGCTCTTGCTCATC
>DPBN01000134.1 GCA_003516955.1 Armatimonadota bacterium
ATGTTCCCCACGCCGCCCCCGAGGACGATCGCATGCGGGTCCAGAATGTCGATCACAACGGCCAGCGCTCTGCCGAAGTCCTCACACAGCGTGTCGATGCTGGTGCGGGCGTCTGCGTCGCCCAATGCCGCCGCGGTGGCGATCTGGGCGCAGGTGAGGCTGCGGCCGGTGCGCTCGAGGAACTGGCGCTCGACGCCGGGCCCGCTCAGGTATTTCTCGACGCAGCCGCGCTTGCCGCAGTAGCAGGGCTCTCCGCCGTCGTGCAGCACGTTGTGGCCCCACTCGCCGGCGATGCCGTGGCGCCCTTGCAGCACCCGGCCGTGAACGACGATTCCGCCGCCGACGCCGGTGCCCATGATCACGCCGAACACCGTCTCGCAGCCCTTGGCGGCTCCGTGCAGGGCCTCGGCCAGCGCGAAGCAGTTGGCGTCGTTCGCCATCTCGATCGACGCGCCGAGCTCGGCTCGGAGGTCCTCCGGCAGATTGCGGCCGTTCAGGCAGGTGGTGTTGCAGTTCTTCATCGCCCGGAGGCTCGGATCGAACGCCCCCGGCGTGCCGATGCCGATGCGCTCCGGGCGCCGCCGCCCCGTCTCGCGCTCCATTTCCGCCACGAGCAGGCCGATTCTGCGCACGATGTGCTCGTAGCCGCCCTCCTGCTCGGTGGCGATCCGCCGCCTCAGGACGATGCGCCCGTCCGCCGGATCGACGATCGCCCCTTCGATCTTGGTTCCGCCGAGGTCGATTCCCCACAGCATGGCTCGGAGATACCCGAGTCGGAGTGAAGGTTGCGAAGCCTTGGCTTTGAATTGAATCAGAATCCAGAGTTGAGGACGCGCTGACTCTCAGGGAGGCGTCTGTACCAGTCGTCGAACGGCGCCCAGATCTCCTTCTGGATCGATTCGGGAACGGCGAAAACGTCAGGATCCTTGCGGTCGTTCTTCCATACTTTCAGCGTGATCTTGTTGTCGGGATGGAAGCTGACAGGATCCAGTTGGAGCACGGCGCCGTAGGCCCGGTCTCGGATTGTGAATCCGTAGCTTTCAACAAACTCGCTGTGAAGAACCTTGATAAGAGCATAGGGTTCGATGGGTACTCCATTGACACAGACCTCGACCTTTGCCACGTCATCGCGGAACTCGAAGGTTTTCGGTGTGGAAGCACCAACCAACGCGCCGAAGAAGGCCCTCCATTGGCTGCCCGAAGTTTCCTGAGGCCATGGGATGATCTTGAGGAGGATGACGGGGTCTGTGATTTCGCCGACATACTTCTCCCAGAACGCTGATGTACGAGGGCTGAACTTGGGCGGATTGCCACTCTTGTAGCGTCGACCGATCGTTCGCTTCCAGTCCCTTTCGAACAGCTTGACCTCCTCCAGCGCCATGCGTCTGGAGGTGAATGGTGTCTCGATGTATGTCCGAAAGTTCCGAGGAGCCTTGATGAAAGGTGACTCCGGCCTCTTTAGCTCGGTTGCCTTGGCGAGCACCTCTTCCTCTGTCAGACTTTCCAGGCGGGGCCGCGGCAGCGGTCTGGCCTCTGGCATGTTCACTGGTTCAAGACCTGCCCTGGCTCGTGACAGTGCTGGTTGGGCGACTTCGATCCTGATGATTCCACTGACTCCAGGACCGTTCCCGCCAGGATCAAGAAACGTGGCGATGCCGACCGCCTTGCCGTCCAGGTTGAGGACCGGTCCCCCCGAGTTGCCGTGGTTGATGTTGACGTCAGAGATGATGGCATCCGCGGTGACCCTCGAAACAACGCCCACAGTCATAATCAGCTCCTGATGGAGCGGGCTGCCGATGGCCAGGATCCTCTCTCCCTCAAACGGTGCAGCGTCGGAAGGGCTTGGAAGCGGAATCGGCTTCACGGTTTGGAAGAGCGAGCTGTTGGCCCATAGAACGGCCACGTCGGCCTTCTCGTCGTTTGCCAAGACAACAGCCCGGTGAAGGGTTCCGCTGCTGAGCTTGATCTTGACGGGATCCCCGGAACGGAGGACGTGGGCATTCGTCACAATCAGCCCACTTTGGTCAACGAGGAAGCCGCTACCTTTCGCGTCGCCGCAGAACACGGTGACCACGGCAGCCTTCGAGGCCGCGTAGACTTGTGCTTCGGGCGTGATGCCTCGCCGGGACTGTTTTCCTAGGTCAGTGGACTCCTGCGTTGGCCAGAGCAGGAGGAGGACGGAGAGAATCCATGCCAGCTTGCAGAACACTTGAGCCTCCTGGTTTCCTTTGTTGGCAGGACGGACGAAGGTCCGTTCTTGACTATCATTGTTGGTGAAGTGGCTTGACTCTGAAGGGGTGTTTTCGGATGCCCCGCCCAGCTTTGGTGAGATCGTGGCGGAGGGCCATGGCGATGTTCGCTGCATCCATAGCCCCTTGGGAGACACCCTGGAGGCTACGGGAGTCGAGGCCTGAGACGCGTCTCTCCGTTTCCAGAAACAGGCTCTGTAGCAGGATGCTCCCGCTCCGGTTGACTGCACGGGGGCCGGGACGCAGGAGCTTCGCGTTGTGAAGCCCTGAGCCGACCTCCGGCATGGTGGCGCACGGCGCCAGACCGGACGCTCCATTCCCCGAAGACGCGCGGGGCAAGTGCAGCGGAACGAGCAGCCGTTTCCCGGCGGCGATCCGAGGGAGGTCGTGCGGTTGCAGGGCGTGTCGCCGGAATTGCCGAAGGGCCATGGTCGGAATCCACGGGATGGCGTCGTGCGCCACTCGGAGCAGACCGCCACGCCGCTGGAGCTGCCCGACTTCGAGGCCGTCCGTCGGGCTCTGCAGTCGCTCCGCTGAGTCGGTCGGTGTGGCGGCATCGGCCGCGCATCGTGCAGAATCGGGGCGAACCTGAGAAGGAGGACCATCGATGAAGATCGGCATTTTCACCGCGCTGTTCGGCGACAAGTCGCTCACGGAGGCGCTGGACATCGTCAAGGCGGAGGGGATCGAGGCGGTCGAGCTCGGCGCCGGCGGCTATCCCGGCAGCTCGCACCTGGACGTGGCCAAGCTCCTGGAGAGCAAGGCCGCCCGGGACAAGCTGATGAAGGAGATCGAGTCGCGAGGGCTCGTGCTGTCGGCGATCAGCGTGCACGGCAACCCGCTGCACCCGAACAAGGCGATCGCCCAGGAGCATCACGAGGCATTCGTGAACGCCGTCAAGCTCGCCTCGATGCTGGGCGTGCCCTGCGTGAACGGCTTCAGCGGATGCCCCGGCGACGGGCCCAACGCCAAGAACCCGAACTGGGTCACCTGCGCCTGGCCGGACGAGTTCCGCGACATCCTGGAGTGGCAGTGGCAGAAGCGCGTGATCCCCTATTGGCGCAAGCAGGCCGCGCTGCTGAAGGAGCACAACGTCAAGTTCTGCATCGAGATGCACCCTGGCTTCGTGGTGTACAGCAACGACACGCTGCTCAAGCTGCGCAACGCGGTCGGCAAGAACGGCGACCAGATCGGAGCGAACTTCGACCCGTCGCACCTGTGGTGGCAGGGCATCGACCCGATCGCGGCCGTGCGTCAGCTCGGCGCCGAGGGCGCGCTGTTCCACGTGCACGCGAAGGACACGCGGATCGACCCGATCAACTCCGCGCTGAACGGGAACCTGGACACCAAGTCGTACGGCGACATCCTGCGCCGCTCGTGGGTGTTCCGCTCGGTCGGCTACGGCCACGGCATCGAGTGGTGGAAGGACTTCGTGTCGAACCTTCGGATGGTCGGCTACGACTACGTGCTGAGCATCGAGCACGAGGACGGCATGATGCCGCCGATGGAGGGCCTTCGCAAGGCGCTGGAGGTTCTTCGCCAGGCGGTGATCAAGGAGCAGCCGGGCAAGATGTTCTGGGCTCGGGACTAGGCTGGTCCATGTGGTGAGGCTGGGGG
>DPBN01000133.1 GCA_003516955.1 Armatimonadota bacterium
TTGCCGGTGCCGCTTTCGCCGGTGATGAGGACGGTGGCGGAGGTGGGGGCGACCTGGCGGATGATGGAAAAGATCTCCTGCATTTGGGGGGAAGTGCCGACTAATTCGCCGAGAATTCCCTGAGAGGAGAGCTGGCGCTCGAGGGTCTCGCTGTATTCGGCGAGGCGGCGCTGGGCGAGGTCGCGCGGAGGATCGGGCGAACGGGCTTTCTCAAGGAGCTCGCTGCGCGGCTCGGGGGGTTGGGTCCGGAGGATCCCGCTCTGCGGTCGGTCTGCGGCTGGGGCGTGCGGAGGCTGTTTCGAGAGGGCTGGAAATGGTGCCTCGCGCAGGAGTAGAACCGGGGGGAGGGGCTTGGCGCGGGCGAACCCGCACTACGAGGCCATGAGGCAGCTGCCGAGAATCCTGTACGAGAAGGTGGGGCCGTTCCACATCCGCGTGGTGGAGGCCCACGTGGTGCCGACGGACGGCGGGGAGTTCTCAGCCTTGGCCGTGGTGATCAGCGGACCGGACGGTCGGCTCTGGCCGGTCCACGCCGTGCTCACGGTCAACAAGGACGAGGACACCGAGGCGCAGGAGGAGCTGGGCTGGGCGTTCGGTATCGCGGTGCAGGCCCTCGCCTCGTTTCCATCCTGCCTGGGGCTGCTGCCGGACTCGGCCGTCGACCGCGAGGTGCTGCCCTTCCTGCGGTCGGTGGTGGAGGCTCCGCTGACGGGCGGGCTGGTGGTGGTCGACGCGGACCTCTTTCGCAGGGTTTGCAGGGAGTCGCTGCGCACTCCCGAGCCAGCGAGCCTCTCCGAATTCCCCCGCGAGCTGTTGCGGGTGCTTCTGGGCAAGGACGAGAGGGGGCTGGCGAAGCTCGGCCTGGCGAAACTGGACCTGAGCGTGGGCGAGGCCGCGTGCGCGTCGGATCAGGCGGAGCTGAACTGAACTCTGCGCCACGAGATGGAGCCGGAACGGGAGGCCCTGCCACTCGGTGGACGCGCAGGCGGACGGAGGAATCAGCCGCGCTGCTCGGTCTGGATCTCGACCTCCTGCTCCTTGCCGTCGCGACGGAAGCGGACCTTCACCTTGTCGCCGGGCTTGACGGCCATCATCGCCTCCTGGAGGTCCTCCAAGGAGGAGAGCTTCTTGCCCGCGAACTCCAGAATCACGTCTCCGGCCTTGAACCCTGCCCGCTCGGCCGGCGACCCGGGCGAGGCGCCCATCAGCACCACGCCCTCGGTCTGGCCGGTCATGTCCGGGATGAACCCGATGCGCACCCGGCGCGCCGAGTCCCGCGGGGAGCCTTGGCGGTCGCCCGCCCGGTTGCCGACGATGCTCTGCGGATCGAACGGCAGCTTGGTCGGCCGGGCGTCGATCTCCTGCACCACGTTGGCGGCGATCGACGCGACCTGCGCCAGGCCCTGTGTGTTGATCAGCTCGAACACGTCGCCCTCGTTGTGGTACTGCGGGTGCATGCCCGTGAAGAAGAACAGCACCGGCACGTTGCGCGCGGCGAACGAGTAGTGGTCGGAGTCGGCGCGGGTCTGCGGCGCGTACTGCGGCTTGATGCCGGGCATGGGCACCTTCTTCAGGATCTCCTGCCAAGCCGGAGAGGTGGAGGTGCCGTAGACCTCGAGGCGGCCGTCCCGCAGGCGACCGATCATGTCCAGGTTGATCATGGCCGAGGTGCGCTGGAGCTTCTCCGGGAAGGCCTTGGCCCAGGCTTGCGAGCCGAGCAGGCCGAGCTCCTCGCCCTGGTACAGCTGGAAGACGATCGTGCGGCGGTTTCCGCCCTTGGTGGCGAAGTACTTGGCGATGCCCAGAACGCCGGCGGTTCCGCTGGCGTTGTCGTCTGCGCCGTAGTGGATCAGACTGGAGCCGCTGGTCGAGCCGACCTCGCCGTAGCCGAGGTGGTCGTAGTGGGCGCCGACGATGATCAGCTCGTTCTTCAGCACGGGGTCGTTGCCAGGCAGGTAACCGATCACGTTGCGGCCCATTCCCGTGTTCGGTTCGAGCTGCGTGCGCAGGCTCACCGTGGCGTTGAGGTCTCTGGGCTCGGGGTGCGCGGCGGTCCGTGCCGCGTCGGCGTCGAACCCGGTCGCCTGTTTGAGCCAGGCGGAGGTGACGGCCGCGGCGACGAAGCCCTCCAGCTGGCCGATGCCCTGGCCGCGCGTGTACTGCGGAAGCTCGGGGTCGTTCGGCCGGGCCTTGCCCACCACCAGAAGGCCGCTGGCGCCTGCGGCCCGGGCGATCGCCGCCTTCTCGGCGTTCGACACGGCTCGGTACCCGGCGGGCGAGCCGCGCAGCACCACGGCCACCTTGCCAGTCAGGTCCGCGCCCCTGTAGTCGTCGTAGGCCTCATCGTTCAGCCCGTAGCCCATGAACACCAGCGGACCCTTGACCGTGGTGCCCGAGGCCGAGTTGACGAGCGGTCGGAAGTCGCGGTCGATCTTCGCCTCGGCGGTCCGGCCGTCGGTCGTCGTGAGCTGCAGGCTGTTGTCCGCTCCGGGCTTGAAGCCGAACGTGACCGGGAAGTGGTGGAAGTAGGTGCCGTCGTCGCCGCCGGGCTTCACGCCCATCGCCTTCAGCTGGGCTGCGATGTAGTCGCCGGCGAGCGTGCCCCCTCGGCTGAGCGTGAGGCGACCCTCGTATTTGGCGGAGGACAGCTCCTTGTCGTGCGGAGCGACGTCCTCGACGGCGATGGTGGCGCCGCCGGAGGAGGCGACGGCGAGCAGAGCGAACAGGGTGTTCAGGGCCATAGGGTTGCCGCCTTGCGGTAGGGATGCAACCCTACTTTACACCGATCAGCGCGTTCGGTAGGCGCGGAGGTCCTGGATCAGCGGGCACCCGCGGGCCTCCAGCACGTCCAAGCGGACCTTGGACGTCCGGACTGGGTCGAAGCGCAGGAGCCGCTTGGCGCCCACGGTGGTGCCTTCGGCGACGGTCTTCCAGGCGTTGCCGTCCCACACGGCCACCGTGAAGCGCGAGATCCTCTGGCCCAGCCGGATCGGCTCGCGGATCTCCACGCAGTCGATCTCCCTTTCGCGGCCCATGTCCGCCTCCAGCCAGCCGGAGCGCGTGCGCTCGCCGGCCGCCCAGTAGGTGCTCGTGTCTCCGTCCACGGCCTTGTCCGGCCCGAACGATTCGCGGTCCCTCCAAACGCTGCTCGCCTTGGCGGCCGCCCCCCGAAGGAGGTTGGTGCGGAACATCCTGCGGATGCGCCGCCCGAACTCCTGGAGCGACGCCACATCCGGGTCGGCCAGCCTGCCGCGCCGATCGGGAGGAACGTTCAGCAGGAGCGACGCGTTGCGCCCGACGGAGAGGAAGTAGAGCTCCACGAGCTGGTCGGGGGTCTTGACCTTGTCGTCCTCCTCGCCGTGGTAGAACCAGCCGGGGCGGATGGATACGTCGCACTCGCCCGGCACCCAGGCCGAGCCGTCCGGATGGCCTTCGGTCTGGCCGGGGTTCGGCTGTCCGACGCTCATGCGCGAGGGTTCGAGCAGGCACCAGTTCGTCTCGTTGGCCACGCCGCTCTCGTTGCCGATCCACCGCACGTCCGGGCCGGCGTCGCTGAACATCACCGCCTTGGGCTGGAGCTTGCGCACGGTCGCGCGGATGCGCTCCCAGTCGTAGACCTGCTTCTTGCCGTTCGGGCCCTCGGCGCAGGCGCCGTCGAACCACACCTCCGCGATCGGTCCGTACTGCGTCAGCAGCTCGGTCAGCTGGCCGACGTAGAAGTCGTTGTACGGCTCGCCCTGGCCGTAGGTCGGCTCGTGGCGATCCCAGGGGGAAAGATACACGCCGAACCGGAGGCCCGCGCGGCGGCAGGCGTCCGCCACCTCGCGCACCACATCGCCCTTGCCGCCCCTCCACGGACTGCTGGCGACCGAATGCTTGGTCAGGCGGCTCGGCCACAGGCAGAAGCCATCGTGGTGCTTGGCGGTCAGGATGACCGTCTTGAGGCCGGCGGCCTTGAAGGCGGCCATCCACTGGTCGGGATCGAAGTCGGTCGGGTTGAACAGCGCGGGGTCCTCGGTGCCTTGGCCCCACTCCCGGCCGGTGAAGGTGTTCATGCCGAAGTGCACGAACGCGTAGGTCTCCCACTTGTGCCAGGCGAGCTGCCTGGGACTGGGCACGGGCGGCAAGGGTTCGGGTTCCATTGCTCCGGGCTGCATGGCTGCGAACAGAAACATCGCCATCATCCTCTCAGTCCTCCACGCCTTCGTCGAGGCGCAGCATGAATCGCTCCTTGAAGTAGTTCTTGACGTGCTCGGCGTGCTCGTCGGGGATCTCCCTCGGGAACGGCAGCATCGCGGGCGACGCGATGTACCTTCGGATGTACTCCTGGATGAACCGCCCCGAAATCTCGAGGCCCTCGGCGCTGCACAGCTCGAACACGTCGCCGTCGGTGTGGCCGTAGAAGTTGTTCGGCCCGCCGCGCCCGAACGACACCGCGGGGACGCCCGCGTCCGACAGGGGGGCGTTGTCCGAGCTGTAGCAGGCCTCGTGCACGGTGAAGAACGGGCCACTCTCGGCCGCAAGCAGTCGGACGGCGGCCCCGAGGTCCTTGGGGCCGGTGATCCAGGCGCCGTTGCTCGCGATCAGCGCGCCCTGCACGTCGATGTTCACGACCAGTCGGTGGCGGTCCAGCTCCGTCTTGCCGCCGGTCGCGACGAAGTTCTTGTCCTTCTTCGCCTCCTTGTCCTCCTTGCGGAGTCGCTTGGCGTAGTGGATGCTTCCCCGGAGCCCCTGCTCCTCGCCCGAGAAGGCTATGAACCGGAGCGTCCGGCGCGAGCCGAGCTGGCGGAACACCCGGGCCAGCTCCCAGACCACCGCCGTTCCCGCGGCGTTGTCGAGCGTGCCGGGCCCGTCGTAGGTGCTGTCCATGTGCCCGCACACGACGACGATCTCGTCGGGATGCGTGGTGCCCGGAAGCTCGGCCATCACGTTGTAGGCCTGCGACTCGCGGTAGGTGGATCGCAGCGACAGCCGCGCGGACCTGCCCCGGAATCCGACGAGCCGCTCCGTCACGTCGTGACGCACCCGCACGGCCGGAAGGGTGCCGAAGCGGCGGCGCGCCTCGTGGCCGATGTTGTGCCGCCTCGGGTTCAGGTGCGGGGTGGTCTCCAGCACCACCACGCCGGCCGGTTGCCACCTTCGGATGGCCTCGATCTTGCGTCCCAGTTCGGCGTTGACCAGCAGGATCGCGCCACGGCAGTGCTCGCCCAGGTGGCACTCCTCGCCGCCCTCCACGTACACCAGCGGTCCCGAAACGCCGTCCGGCGCATCCTCGGATCCCAGCAGGCCCTCGCAGGGCACCTCACCCAAGCCCTCGACCTCCAGGCGCTCGTCGGCCACCTCGTAGAGGTCGATGGGGAACGGATCGAGCCGGGCGTCGGCGTAGCCGTGGGCCGCGATCTCATCCCGGAGGATCTCGGCCGCCCGCCGCTCGTTGTCGGTTCCCGCGAACCGGCAGCCAACCTCCACCGTGAGCCTGCGGACGATCTCCAGGGCGCGCTGACCGTCGAACTGCATGCCTCCAGACTACCCCCGGGCGGTTCTTGCGGCTACCTTGGCAGCCAGAGGACGAAGCGCGCCGCTCCGTAGAGCAGGAACGCGCCGAGCACCGCCGCCACCAGCGCGTTCATCGGGGGAGTGTCCACCGAAACCCGCAGGCGCCGGCTCCAGCCCCACAGCGCGAGCGCCGCGCCGAACGTCGCCAGCGCGTAGAGCGGCGGGCCGAAGGGGTGCGCCCGAAACGCCTCCGCCAATCGGCCGCGCAGGGTGGCAGAGACGCTCGTGGTCAGGCCGCATCCCGGGCAAGGGCGGTGGAGCAGGGCCATGACCGAGCAGGCTGGGAGTCCGAGTTGCTCGTGGCTGCCGTGACCCCGGGGAGACGGCACGATCCACGCTCCGAGGAGCGTTCCGGCCAGCCAGGCGAGGAACAGCGCGAGCTGGGGCCAGACCTCGCGCCTCGTGGCGACGGGCGTGAACGCCAGCCACGGCCCGCGCAGGGCCGATCGGAGCGCTTCAGCGCGCGAGGGCATCCTCGGGGATCACGATCTCGGGCTCGAGGGTGGAGACGCCGCACCGGGCCAAGCCGACCACGTTGCCGTGCAGGTCGCACACCGCCGCGTGGGGGCTCGGCTCGCTCAGGCGCATCGGCACCGGGTTGCCGTTGCGGAACAGCCGCAGCTGGGGGTCGGTCAGGCGCGCCTTGGGCAGGTCCAGCGCCTCGGAGAGCGGAAGGAGCGCCTCCGGGGAGACGTCGTCGGGCGAGACCGCTTGGGCCACGTCGAAACGGCCTGCCTGCGTGCGCCGGAGCTCCACCACGTGCGCGCCGCAGCCGACCGCCTGGCCGAGGTCGTGCACCAGCGTCCGCACGTAGGTGCCTCCGGAGCAGACCACCGCGATGCGGGCGCGGTCGGGCGGCAGAACTTCGACGTCCAGCGCGTCGATCCACACCTCGCGTTCTTCCCGCTCCACCTCCAGGCCCTGGCGGGCGTAGGCGTACAGCGGCTTGCCGTCCTTCTTCACGGCGCTGAACATCGGCGGCAGCTGGCGCACCGCGCCCACGAACCGCTCGCCGACCTCCCCGATGCGCGCCTCCAGGTCCTCCGGCACGGGCCGGACCTCGGTGGGCTCCCCCTCCAGGTCGTAGGTGGTCGTGGCCACGCCGAACTTGGCGATTCCCTCGTAGCGCTTCGGCTCCAGGGGCAGGTAGCTCAGGAAGCGCGTCGCGTGCCCCACGGCCACGACGAGCAGCCCGGTGGCGATCGGGTCGAGCGTGCCGGCGTGGCCCACGCGCTTGGTGCCGAGCGCGCGGCGCACTCGGCTGACCACGTCGTGGGAGGTGATGCCGGCGGGTTTGTCGATCAGCAGGATTCCAAGCACTTCTGAAGCTCCGGGCGCAGTCGGGCGAGCGCGTCCTCCTCGGTGCCCTCGACGGAGCAGCCGGCCGCGTTGCGGTGGCCCCCGCCG
>DPBN01000416.1 GCA_003516955.1 Armatimonadota bacterium
CTCAAGGCGCAGAGGGGCATTCGGCTCGAGGCCCTTTGCGAGCTCAACGCGGCCTGGTTGGAGGAGGCCGCACGCCGGTGGGAGGTGCCGCTCGCGACCCAAAGCTACGAGGAGCTGTTGGAGCGAGTCGATGCGGTGGTGCTGGCCACGCCGATGCACCTGCATGCGGATCAGGCGATCCGAGCCCTTCGGGCGGACAAGCACGTGTTGTCCGAAGTCACGGCCTGCGTCTCGATGGAAGAGTGCTGGAGGCTCTGGAGGGCAGCCCGTACCTCCAGGGCCACCTACACGATGGCGGAGAACTACTGCAACATCCCCGAGGTGGCGCTGGTCGGCGAGCTGGCCAGGAGGGGCTTCTTCGGAGAACCCTACTACGGCGAGGGGGAGTACCTGCACGAGGTGAGGGACTACCATCATGGTGCCGACGGCAGACCGACGTGGAGGGCCCATTGGCAGGTCGGCACCACCGGCCTCACCTACCCGACGCACAGCTTGGGGCCGGTCGTGCAATGGATGCGAACGACGGACCCCAGGGATCGGCCGGCCAGCGTGGTCGCCTTGGGGAGCGGCATCCATACCGACCCCGAGCACCCGCACGACGACACCAGCGTGGCCCTCGTCAAGATGGCCAGTGGCCGGCTCATCCGCCTCCGGCTGGACATGATGAGCAACCGTCCGCACCTGATGGCGTTCTACTCTCTCCAAGGGACCGCCGGCGCGTACGAGGCGTCCCGCGTGGAGGGTCAACCTGGGCTGGTGTGGTTCGGCGAGAGCCGGGCGGGAGAGACGAGGCGCTGGCGGTCGATCGGTGAGTTCGAGGAGTTCCTGCCGGATCGATACCGCAACGCCCCGCAGGAGGCGCGGCACGCGGGGCACGGCGGCGGCGACTGGTTCCTGATCGAGGACTGGTCGGCGACCCTCAGGGGGAAGCAACCGCCGGCGGTCGGCGTGGAGGACGCCCTCGAGTGGACCTCCGTTGGTCTGCTCAGCACCCTGAGCGTGGAGAGCGGAGGGGTTCCGCTGCGAATCCCGGACTTCCGCACGGGGGCCGGCCGTCCCGCCTGGGTGGACGCCCTATAGCTCGGGCTTGGGCCAGTCTCGCACGGACGGAGGCAGTTCGGGCCGAAGCCCGAACTCGGGAGGACGGGCGAGCGGCCTCGGCGGCAGCGGGAGGCGCGATAGGATCGCGTGGCGCCGAATCTGGTCCGCCGTTGCGACCACGATCACCTGCTTCCTCGCTCGGCTGACGGCCACGTTGACGATCCTCTCGGGGTTGTGCCTCAACGGCCCGGATTGGGAGTCGACGACGTCGAACACGACGATGTCGGCCTCCTGTCCCTGCAGCTTGTGCACGGTGCCTACCCGCAGGCGCTGAGTCTGGAGTTCGGGGCCTAACACAGAACGCAAGGTCCGCTCTTGGGTTCTCCAGGGGGTGATCGTCGCCACGGTGGTCGTCTCGCTGAGTTGCAAGCCCGTCCGGGACCATTCGGCGGCGCGACTCGCCGACCTGTCCCAGGACTTGGCACGCCCGCCACCGGGGGCCGGCATCGTCCCAGGGCTCGGTTCGAGGTTCGGGTCCACCCAGACGAACGCATCGGCCGGCCAGCCTTGCAGCGAGGGCTCGAACGGATGCTCCCCGATCGTCGTGAGCCTTCCGTGGTAGAACCAGCGCGATACGAACTCGCAGATCTCGGGCCTCATGCGCCGCTGCTCGGTCAGCATGGTGAGAACGCCCTCAGCCTCGAGCTCCTGCTCGCGCCCAGGCAGGCCGTAATGGTGGAAGATGGTGCGGGCGAACCACCTTCTGGCGTCCCGGTCTCCCTCGGCCTGGCAGATGGGGGGAAGCTGGAGGAAGTCGCCCCCAAACAGGAACTGCCGCGTCGCCGACCTCAGGAACGGCGCCACGAAGGCGAGAGAGATCATGGACGCCTCGTCGGCGAGGCGCAGAGCATCCTGGCGCTTCAGAATCTCCTCGTTGTGGACGAGGGCATGGGCGGTGCAGATCAGGATGGAGGCTTGGCTCAGGAGTTGCCTGGTGAGGTCGCGGACCTTCTCCTGCATTCGGCCGAGCGTCTTCGTCAGCTCCGCGATCTCCGTCTGAAGGCGGCTGTAACGGTCGGTGCCTGGGCGCAGCTGCACGAGTTCGCTCTTGCACCTGCGCAGTCGGTTGCGGAGTACGGTCGCCTCAGCCTTCAGCACCCGAACGTCCGGGCTCTCGTGGCCCAGATAGGACGGGAGTTCGACCTGGGAGCTCTTGAGCTGCTGCCCATAGCGCACGATCACGCCGTGCTCGGGCCGCCAGCCCATGCGCTGCATCGCCGCACTCGTCGCGAGGGCGAGCTGGTCGGCCGCGACGTGCGTCGGGGCGATCCCGCAAGCGCGGTTGCCCGAGGCCCAGGCTTGCGCCAAGACCTCGCCCAACCGGTACGTCTTTCCGGTTCCCGGAGGACCCCAGAGAAGGTGGATGGATGGGCCCCGATTGCCGGCGCTCGGGACGATCGCCCCCGTCCCGGGCGGCTCCAACGCAGGCTGGCGCGCCCTGTCGGACGCGTCGGGCAGGAGCGCCCGCGCACCCTCAACCGGCTCACAGAGCACCGTTCGGACCCAGGAATCGAGGGCCCTCAGGAAGTCGGGTTCGTAGAGGCGAGCCCTCTCGCCCACCGGAGGCAGGTCCTCGCCAGCCAGACGGACCGTGATGGCTCCGTTCTGCTCGTCGACGGAGACGATCTCGTAGCTCTGCTGCCCGCTCGGGAACCACATCCTGCCTCCTTCGAATCTTTCGTCGAGGG
>DPBN01000058.1 GCA_003516955.1 Armatimonadota bacterium
CAACCGTCGGCACGCCGCCGCCTCCGACCACCGCGGGCGGCCTGGGCGCCGTCCCGCCGCCGATCTTGGCCCCGTACGACCCGTATCAGGGATCCCAGGGCCAGCCTCAGCCGGTGCCGGTCTACTACCCCCCTCCCCCGCCGAAGCCGCTGCTGAAGCCGGAGACCAAGGCGTTTATGGCGAAACTCCTCCTCACGCTCGTTCTCATGGGCACCCTCTTGGCGCTGATTCTGGCCACGGTGAGCGCGCTGGGCAAAGTCCTTGACGGCTGGCGGGCGGAGCAGGCCGAGTCGGAGCGCATGCGCGCCTTCGAGCGCTCTCGGCAGACCGCCAGCGTGGACGAGCGGATCCAGCGGGGAGAGGCGTTCGCCAACGACCTCGACGACCCTGTTCTCCAGGCGGAAACAAGACGCAAGATCGCCTGGGACCACCGGGAGAGGGCGCTGGAGGAGATCCAGGAGGGGCGATGGGCGGATGCCGAGGCGTCCCTCAGGCTCGCCTCGGAGAGGGCGCCCGACGAACCGCAGTTCGACGCGGACCGGGGGTGGCTCTATCTGACCAGGGCCTCCTCGGCGACCACGCCCGACGAGCAGGCGGCGTTCCTCCAGCAGGCCGGAGATTCGTACCGCAGCGCGCTCCTGCGCTCGAACGATCCCAGGCTTCGACTGGAGTGCGAGCAGAGAATGGCGCAGGTCGCCGGCCAGCTCGCGGCCATCGCCCTGGCGACGCCCGGCGACCGCACGAGAACGCTGCAGCTGCTCTACGCGGCCCGCTTCATCGCCCCGCAGAACGCCCCGGTGCGCCAGGAGATCGACCAGCGGCTCCAGCAGCTCGGCCGCTAGGCGCTCCGTCGCCGCCAGAGCCAAGCGAGGGCGGCCGCCGCGGCCAGACCCAGCGTGGACGGCTCGGGAATGACCGGCGGACCGATCGGCGTCCCTCCACCACCGCCCGGCGGAATCACGATGGGCGGCAGGAACGGCCACACCGGCACGCTTCCGGCGCCGCCCCCCGCCAAGATCGGCAGACCGGGGTCCAGAATCTCGGCGGGCGATTCGCCGCCGACCACGTCGATCGCAGGCGCCTCGGGAGGGCTCATCTCGGCGAGGTAAAGGTCTTCGGCGGCGTCCGGAGCCGCGAGCTGCTCGCCGACGGAGCGCAGCTCGGAGACCTCGCCCTGCACCCAAGGCCGCGGCTCGGGGTTCAGCAGCGAGTCGCCGGGCACCGTGCCGATCGGGTTGCCGCAGAGCAGCTTCAGCACGGGCCGTCCGAAGCGGTCCGCGAACACCAGCGTGCCACGCCTCAGCCTGAGCAGGCGGCACCGGATCACGCCGTCCGGGCGGCAGTTGAACACGGGGAAAAGGCCGTCCCGCTCGAGCCTCGCCACGCGCAAGCCCGAAAGGAACTCCTCCAGCCCGGTCGGCGACAGGTGGTAGTGGCGCAGAAAGCGGTCTCGGACCTCGGGGTCGGACCGCACCTGCCGGACCAGCTGCCCAACCGTGCGGGCCGGGCGGTTGAGAAACGCGTTCGGCTCCGGCCGCCCGAACGCGAGAGCGGCCGCAAGGAACCCGGCAAGGATCCATGCGACCTTCATCAATTCTAGGACGAAGGAACGGCGGGGGTCGCATCCCGCCCGAGCCGAATTCCAGCGTTTTTCCTAGGGGAGCTGCAGCTGGTCGATGTACCGGTCCTCGAAGTTCGGGTCCAGGTTCAGCTCGACGACCTCCATGCCCGCGCCGATGCGGCTCAGTTCGCCCAGAACGCTCGAGTCCACCAGCGAGAGGTGCGCGCCGGCGAGCGAGGTGTTCCCAACGAGCTGGATCTGCTCCGGACTGAACCCGGGCAGGAGCCCGCAACGGACCGCGTTCTCCAAGTCCAGGTGCATCCCGAACCCCCCGGCCAGATAGAGCGTGCGCACGTCGCCCGGCCGCACGCCGGTCCGCTCCAGCAGCGTCAGGATCCCCGCGGCGATCGCCGCCTTGGCCTGCAGCAGGCTGGCCACGTCCGGCAGGCTGACCACGATGTCCGACCGCCCCAGTCCCTGCGCCACCCGGAACGCCAGCCCGTAGTCTCCGTGGGGCACCATCCTGTCCCGCGCGGCCTCGAGGGCCTCCGGGGTCCACCGGCCGGACGGTCCAAGCAGGCCGGTTCTCCGGCCCTCCGCGAGGAAGTCCACATAGGCGGAACCGCAGATTCCCAGCGGCTTGGAGTACCGCTCCGGCTCGATCAGCTCCAGCTCCGGCTCGAAGGTGCCGCCCCGCAGGCGGAGGTGGCTGATCGCCCCGACTCCGGCCCGCACGCCGTTCGTCAGGCCGCTGCCCTCGAAGGCCGGCCCGGCGGCCGTCGCGCAACCCAGCAGCCGGTCGCCGTGGCGGAACACGATCTCTCCGTTCGTGCCGACGTCCACGAAGAGGCACGGGCCTTCGTCGTAGACCATTCCGCTGGCGAACACACCGCCGGTGATGTCGGCTCCCACGTACGCCGCGGCCCCCGGCAGCAGGTGGGCCTCCGCCTCCTTCGGCTCCAGGCCCAGGTCGCCGGCGCGCATCGCCCGGTGCTCCAGAAAGCGCGGGGTGAACGGCGCCACACCCAAAGGCGAGGGATCCTCGCGCGCGATCAGGTGGAGCATCGTCGTGTTGCCGGCCAGAGCGTAGGCGCCGACCTCTTCCAGCGCGCGGCCGCACTCCTCCAGCGCCTGCAGCACGAGCGGCCGGATGGTGTCGTGCACCACGGCCCGGTGCATCTGCGCCAGCATCGCGCCGTCCGTCGAGCAGAGGTTGATGCGGGTGAGCACGTCGTCGCCGAAGTGCATCTGCTTGTTGAACATCGACGCGCGGGCGAGCGCGTGGCCGGAGGCGAGGTCCACCACCTGCACGACCACCGTCGTGGTGCCCACGTCCACCGCCACTCCGAGGCCGCGATCCAGGATCGGGTCGTGGGCCACCGGCACGTTCACGCGATAGCCCTCCAGAACCTGCGGCTCGTAGGCCAGCACCGCGCGCTGGGGGACGCGGACCTGAAGGTCCCGGGATCCGTCCAGCCGCAGCTGGCAAGCGCGCACCCACTCCCACTGGCCGTCCGGGGCCAGCACCTCGACTCGGCAGGCGTCGCAGATGCCCCTCTCTCCGCAACGGGTATTCAGGGGGCGGTTCTCGCGACGCAGGAACGCGCTCAGCGACTGGCCGAGGTGCTCTCGCCCGAGCACGAACGTCGCCTTTCCGTCTGGGAACTCAGCCTCGATCCTCATCGCTCGCCTCGATCACGCGGTCGTCGGCCGTCATGCGCAGCGCCTGCCCCGGCTGCAGCACCAGAAACTCCTCCTCGCTCCACTCGCCGCGGAGGAGCATGCGGATCAGGCGCGGGTCGCCGACCTGCACGTCGCACTGCCACCCGAGCCACTCGGCGCAGCGGCGCGTGTACTCCACGTCCTGCTCCGTGAACCCCGGACCCTGGTGCACGTAGGTCGCACGGTCGTAGGTCTGGAACCAGCCCTGCTCCATCTCCATCAGGTAGTCGGCGTTGTCCTCGCCGTACTTGTGCACGTACTCCTCCCGGAGCAGCCGATGGCGTTCCGGCCCCGGCGGCACGTGGTGCCGGTTCCAGCCGGGGCTGTACCAGTAGGTGCCCGGATGCCGCGCCACGTAGTCGGCGTATCGCCGCCGGTCTCCGAGCAGCAGCGTGATGCAGTCGTGCGCCCGAGGCACCACGAGCAGAGCCCGGCTCGTCCGCACGCCCTCCGTGCCCCGGCTGCAGAGCCCGTACCCGAGCACGATCGCCCCGACGTCGGGATGCTCCGCCTCGACCCGGTCGATGGCGGCCTGGAGCTCCCTCCTCAGGCGGTCCGGCTCATTGTGGAGACCCTGCTCCATCTTCACGATCGGACCGAGCCGTTCGCACTCCCCGGCGAGCGCGCCGAACTCGTCCTCGAGCACGGCGCACAGAACCACCGCGATCTTCCCCTGCGACTCCATCAGCCCCGCAGGAACTCCTCCCGCAGCACGGCCCCGTGGCCCGGAACCTCGCGCGCGGTCACGACGCCGTCCACCAGGCTCAAACCCTCGCCCGGATCCGGGTTCAGATTCAGGTGCGCGTCCAGGTCGATGTGGTCGAACAGGGAGCCGATGGCCACCCCCGCGGCGATGCCCACCGACGACTCGCTCATGCAGCCGATCATCGTCTGCAGGCCGTGCGCCCGGGCGACCGCCACGATGCGCATCGCCTCCTGGATGCCGCCGCACTTCATGAGCTTCAGGTTGACCCCGTCGCAGCGGTCGGCGACCTTGGGCACGTCCTCCGAGAACCGCACGGACTCGTCCAGGAAGATCGGCAGGGGTCGCTTGGCGAACAGCTCCGGCAGCTGGTCCTCCGCTCCGCGCGGGAGCGGCTGCTCCACGTACTCCACGCCCCGCTCGGCGAGCCAAGGGAGCATCTCCAGCGCGCCGGCGAGGGTCCATCCGCCGTTGGCGTCGACCCGCAGCCCGGCTCCGAACGGCTTGGCTGCCTGGCGCGACGCCTCGAAGCTCGCCCGGTCCGCTTCCAGCCCGTCCTTCGAACCGAGCTTGATCTTCAGGTACCTGCAACCGGTGGCCAGCAGCTCGGGCACGCGCTCGCGCACGACTTCCGGCGGGTTGATGCCGATCGTGATGCTGGTCGGAGGCTGCCGCGAGGGCAGGCCGAGCATCGTGTGCAGAGTCATCCCGGCCTTCTTGGCGGCCAAATCCCACAGCGCGATGTCCAGCGCGGCCATCGTGGCGCCGGGCAGGCCCCTCCGGCGCATCTCGGCGTAGACCTCGGCGATCGACCAGCCTTCGATGCCGTCGGCCAGCAGCGCCTCCAAATCCCTGCGGGCCTCCTCCGGGGTCAGCGGGTCGGCCGTCCCGACCGAGAACTCGCCGAAGCCGGTGAGGCCGTCCTCCTCGGCCAGGACGAACAGGGCCTTCGACTCGGTCGACACGCCGCGGCTGATCGCGAACGCGTGCTTCTTCGGCATCACCAGCCGAACGAAACGGATTCTCACGGGCCGATCCTACCCGCCGCGTCTCGTGCAGGACCGCGCGGCTCCGCCGACGAAACGAAAGGCCATGGCATCCTCGGAAGCCCTCTCGCCCGAAGCGATCGCCGAGCGCATCGAGCGCTGCCGCAAGGGCGACTTCGCGCTGCGCGTGGTGGATTCGCACGGCCGTGCCGTCCCCGCGTCCATCGAGGCGAAGCACGGACGCCACCGCTTCCTGTTCGGCTGCAACTGCTTCCCGCTGCTGGGATACCCGGACCCGCGCCAGGAGGCCGCCTACGAGGAGCGGTTCGCGGATCTGTTCCACTACGCGACCTTGGGCTTCTACTGGGGCACCTACGAGCCTGCTCCGGGCGAGACCCGCGAGGAGCGGCTGCGCGCCCAGGCCGAGTGGCTGAAGGCGCGCGGCATCCGGCGCAAGGGGCACCCGCTCGTGTGGCACGAGGTCGTTCCCAAGTGGCTTCCCGACGACCCGGACGCCGTGCGCGGCCTGGCGCTCCGGCGGGTCAGGGATCTCGTCGGGCGCTTCCGCGGGCTCGTGGACTGGTGGGACGTCCTCAACGAGCTCCAGGCGGCGGGCAACTTCCAGAACCCCGTCTCAAGCTGGGTGACGCGCGACGGCGTGGCGGCTGTGGAGGAGGCGCTCCGCGCGGCCCGCGAGGCGAACCCGGACGCCTTCCTGCTGTACAACGACTATCAGATCGGCGACGGCCTCGCCGCGATCGTGGAGGAGCTGCTCCGCCGCCGCGCGCCCGCCGACGCGCTCGGTCTGCAGAGCCACATGCATCAGGGCGAGACGCCTCTGGAGGAGATCTGGGACCGTTGCGAGCGGTTCGCGCAGTACGGGCTTCCCCTCCACTTCACCGAGCTGACCGTCGTGTCCGGCAAGCACGGCTGGATGCTGCAGCCGTGGCCGGACGAGGAGGGCGGCGAGCGGCGCCAAGCGGACTATACCGAAAGCCTGTACCGCCTGCTGTTCAGCCACCCGGCCGTGGAGGCCGTCACCTGGTGGGATCTGCAGGACGGAGCGTGGATGGGCGCTCCGGGCGGCCTGCTCCGTCACGACCTGAGCCCGAAACCAGCCTACGAACGGCTCCGGAGCCTCGTGCGGGAGGAGTGGACCACGGAGGTTCGCGGCCGAACCGACCCGCAAGGCGTCTTCCGCTTCCGGGGCTTCCACGGAACCTACCAAGTGCTGACCGAGACCGACGGCGTCCGGAGCGAACATTCGGTCGAGCTCGGGCCGGGGCAGGCCGAGGCCACGCTCGTGGTCGGCTGAACGCCGGCCAAGAGACCCGATCGCGAAACCCGGTGCCACAATCGCGCCATGCACGCGTTTCTGATCGGTGCTCTGGCTTGGGCGGCGCAGGCGGCCACCGTGCCAGCCGGCGTCGACGTCCGGTGGCACGCGACCCTTCCGCAGGACTCGAAGGGCTACGGGTTGGTGTTCGGGTCGGGCACGCCGACCGACTGGGTGGAGCCGAACCTCGAGGGATCCCTCTCGATCGGATTCGACACGCACAACCCTCGCTCGACGAACTGGTTCGACGCGGACGGCAACATCTACGGCCGTCCCGAGCGCGAGGTGTCGCTGCACTGGCGGGGCATGGAGATCGCGAACCGCCTCTGCCCTTCGGAGCTGAAGGGGCCGGCAGGCCACGACGCGCAGGTGCAGGTGCGCCTTGTCGTCGGCGGGTCGGAGGTGACCGTGAGGGTGGGCGGCAAGCCGGTCTACGACCGCTTCTTCGTGCCGGATCTCACCCTGCACCGGTCGGACGTCCGGTTCGGCCCGGATTCGTCCGTGAGGGTGGAGGGCCTGCGGGTGCGGTGGGACCGCGAGGTGCGCGCTCCCGAGCCCCCGGTGCGGGTGGTGGCTTTCGACCGAGTCCTGAACGACGCCCAGCACCATCGTTGGGAGGGAGAGGTCGGCTTCCCCGAGAGCACCGAGCCGTTCGGCCGGGTCGTTTGCACGCTCAAGCTGGAGGCCACCCCGAACGGACTCGACCCGTGGGACCGACTGGCACAGCTGTTCCTGTACGACGACAAGGGTCGCCGGTTCGAGGTGCTGCGCTGGATCACCCCGTACCGCAAGGGTTGGACGTGGACCTTGGACGTGACCGACCTGCTGCCGCTGTTCCGCGGCAAGCGCAGGCTGGAGGGCCTGTGCGAAACGTGGGGCGCCGGGTGGCTCGTCAGCGTGACCTTCGACTTCTACAAGGGCCGTCTCTCGCCGAGGCCCTTCAAGGTCACCCCGATCTGGTCGGCCACCGCGATCCTCGGGCAGAAGGAGCATCCCATCGCCGCCGCGCTCCCGCCCACGGGCATCCGCATCGACGGAAGGACCAAGGCGGCCAAGGTGCGCACGGTCGTGACGGGCCACGGCATGAGCCCCAACACCGGCAACGCGGCCGAGTTCCTCGCCTTGTGGCGCAGGCTGCGCGTCGGCGAGTGCGACTTCGAGAACCAGCTCTGGAAGGACGACAACTACCTGAACCCCTGTCGCCCCCAGGGCGGGACTTGGAAGTTCGACCGCGCCGGCTGGGCCCCGGGAGACGTCGTGAGGCCATGGGTCGTGGACGTCACCCGCTGCGTCAAGCCGGGCCAGAACGCCGTGTTCCGCTACGAGATCCAGCCCTACGAGAACCTCACGCCGGAGCCGGGCAATCCGGCCCGCCATGTGGTCGAGGCCGCACTGATCGAGTACCGCTAGGGATATCCTCTCGGGCATGGTTCTGGCCCGCATGACCTGGCCCGACGTGGACGCCGCCGACCGAGACGCGGCCGTGCTGATTCCGGTGGGTTCGCTGGAGCAGCACGGTCCGCATTTGCCCCTCTTCACCGACAGCATTCTCGTCACCGGCGTCGCCGAGGCCGTCGAGCGACGCCTGCCGGATCGCGTGCTGCTCACCCCCACGCTCTGGATGGGAGCCTCCTCGCACCACCTGGAGTTCCCCGGCACGCTGGACAACCCGTTCGACGCGATGATCGGCCAGCTGACGGGCGCCGTGGAGTCCCTCGCGCGCCACGGGTTCCATCGGTTCTACGTGCTGAACGGGCACGGCGGCAACGCGGACCCCATCGGCATCGCAATGCGCACGCTCAAAGCCCGGCACCCGAACCTAAGCCTCGGCTACTCTGGCTACTACCAATTCTGCGCCGAGCAGGTGGCGGATCTGCTGGAGGGGCCGTACAAGATCATCCGCCACGCGTGCGAGGCCGAGACGAGCCTGATGCTGCACCTGAAGCCAGAGTGGGTCCGCTTCGAGCGGGCGGTGGACGACGGCCTTGCGCCGAACCCACCCCTCCGCGGCGGGCTGTTCTTCTTCCACGAGCAGACGGTCGACGGCGTGCTCGGTCACGCTACGCTCGCGACCGCCGAAAAGGGCCGCCGGATCTTCGAAGCCGCCGTCGAGGGCGTGACGGCCGAGCTGGCGGCCTTCGCCCACGGCGTCGCGCTGGAGGGATGAGCCTCGCCGTGCTGCTCCACTGGCTCGCGGGGTTCGCGTTCCAGATCGGCGCCACGGTGAACGTGGCCGACTTCGGAGCCAGGGCCGACGGCAAGACGGACCTCTCCCCAGCCCTCCAGCGCGCGTACGACGCCCTCCCACCGACCGGAGGGCGCATCCAGATTCCCGCCGCGCGCGGGGAATACGTCGTCTTCGCCTCCAAGCCGACCGTGCGCAGACCCAAGGTCGGGTTGCGGATCTCCAAGCCCAACGTGTTCGTCGAGGGAGTCGGCGGCAGGCCGACGATCCGCATGACGGGCGTCACGCTGGACTACCTCAACTCCATCGACGACGTGAGCGCCAGCGGCCGCGACGTGTTCACCGTCTTCAGCTTCGTCCTGACCGACGGCGGCGGCGTGTCCAACGTTCGCTTTGTGGGCGAGTGGAACGGCGAGGGCAGGCTGCGGTATCAGTCCCCCCGCGCCAAGGCGATCGCAGTGATCGGATCGCGCGGCGTGCGCATCCGGGACGTCGAGGGCGAGTGCCTGCTGGGCAACCTGGTGAACGCCAACCCGGCCGGACAGACCGTGGAGCCGGTCCACCGTTGGTCGGAGAACGTGACCGTGGAGGACGTGCAGGCGGTGCGCTGCCTGGAGAACGGCGTCAACTTCATGGGAGGGACCCGAAACTGCGTGCTGCGCCGGGCGGTGCTGATCGGAAACGGCTCGTGCGGCGCGGAGTCCGGAGGCACCGGCAACAGGCTGCGCGATCTGCTGTGCGCGGGCAACGGATACGCGGGGGTCAGCCTGAGCCAGGCCGGTCAGACCTTGGAAGACAGCCGCCTGGTGGCGAACGGCACGGCGGAGCGGGCCGAGGCCGGATTCGGGCTGGTCCTGCAGCACAGCGGGCACCGGGTCGTGGGTTGCGACATCCGAGGCAACGCGCACTACGGGGTGTACCTGTACCCTGGCGCGACGGACATCCTGCTTCAGGGGTGCACCGTGCAAGGCAACTGCGTGGGTCCGCGCAGCGAGGCCGTAGCCGAGGTCCGCCTCTCCGAGGGCGCCGGAGCGATCCTGCAGGACTGCTCCATCGTTGGCGGAGGGAAGTGGCGGACGGTGCGGTGCCGGCTGGAGAAGAGCGACGACGGGTGGCGGCTTCGGCCAACCGAGGCAGGGACCGATCCGGCTGCGTGGAAGGCCTACGAGCAGACGCAGGCGCGCAACGTCAACCCTGCGTACACGCTGTGGCTGCAGGAGTTCGATGCGGGCGCCGGATGGTTCCGATGCAGGGTCACGAGCGGCAACCCGACTCCAGGGGAGGCCACGCTGGCCATGGGGAGCAGAGCGCGCTACGGCGTGTTCGCCTCCGCCGGCGCCTCCCCGACGGTTCTGGGCGGCCAGCCGGTCGGCTTCACGGTCCCGGTCCTGCGTCAGTAGCGTGCAGAATGGGCCATGCCAGGTGTGCTCTCTCTCGCCGCGGCAGCCGTCGCGCTGCAGGGTCTTCAGCCGCCGCTCCCGGTCGAGCGCCCGTTCGTTCCGCAAGGCCGGCCGCTGGAGGGTCTGACGATCACGATCGATCCGGGACACGGCGGAGCGTCGCATGCGGCGGGATACACCGGATCGGCACGGGGCGTCCAGAGCCGCTACCCGGAGCAGGACCTGAACCTGAAGGTGGCGGCACACCTCGTCAACCTGCTGCGCCTGGCTGGCGCGGACGTGAAGCTCACCCGCAGCGACGACAGCCGGATGACGCTGAACCCGCTGGACGGGCCTCCCACCAGCCGCAGCGAGGAGCTCGGCGCCAGGGTCAAGATGGCCGCGGAGAGCGCCTCGCACCTGTTCCTTGCGGTCCACCACAACAGCTTCTCGAACGAGCTGGCGCACGGGGTCGTGGTCCTGATCTGGCCCACCGACAAGCAGGGCAACGACCAGCCCCTGGAGCGGGCGTTCGCGGACGTGCTGCGCGAGGAGGTCGAGGCCGCCGTGCCGCACGGCCGGCGCTTCAACCACTACCTGAGCCAGCATCCCCTGGTGACTTTCAGCGATCAACCCTCGGCGGTGATCGAGTTCGGCTTCCTCTCCAACCCGGAGTTCGACCGCTGGGTGACCACCCCCGGCAACACCCGCGTGGAGGCTGTGGCGGTCTACAAGGCGATCGAGCGCTTCTGGAGAGAGCGCCGAGCGGAGCTGGAGGCCGAGCGGGCCAGGCTCTTCCCCGCTTCGGCCCTGCTCGGCCGCGCCCCGGAGCCGACGCCCGCCGAGGCCTTGCGCCGAGAGTTGCTCGGCGGCCAGGCTCGGAGCGCGAACAACGTCCGGGAGGCCCTGAGCCGCTACGCCGACCTGGTGCGGCGAAGCGGCGGATGGCTGGACGCCGGGGTGAAGCAAGAGAACGGCCGGCTGACCGTGGAGGGAGTCTGTTCGCACGCGCGGATCGCCGGCTTCGCGAGGTCGCTCGCGCCGGAGGGCGCCGACGTGCGCCTAGAGGTGCTGCCGCCCGGCCGGCCGGTGGTCGGCGCGATCCCGATGGCCTCGGTCTGGCGCGAGCCCGCGCTGGCCTCGGGCCAAGTGGACCAGGCGCTGCTGGGGGAGAGCGTCTGGGCGCGCGGGGCTTCTGCGGACGGCGTGTTCCTGCTGGTGCAGACCGCCCGCGGTACGTTCGGCTGGCTGCGACGCGACGCCGTGGAGGAGCCCGACGACCGGTGGACCGCTGCCTCCCGCCGGGTCCGCTTCGTCCAGGACGTCCTCGTGGACGACTTCCGAATCCCTGCCGGCGCGGAGCTGCCGCTGCTGCGGGAGGACGCGAGCGAGGCGGTGGTCGCGCTGCCTCGGGGCGTCCGAGCCACGGCCTTTCGAAGGGAAGCCGCAGTGCCCCGAGCGTCGGTTGCGCCAGCACCCTCGGAGGGTCTGCGACGCATGGCTGAGGGGGCGGCCTCGGCGGCTCTGCGGTACCAGGGTTCGCCGTTCCTGCCGGGTGGGCGCACCGAGCTCGGCATGGGAGCGGGAGAGCTCGCGTCGCTGGCGTGGGCGTCCCAGGGTCTGCGGCTGCCCGCCGACGTTCCGACGCTGGCGGGGTGCGGCGGCGCGGCGCCCATCGACCGGGATCCGCCCGTGGGTTCGATCTTGGTGTTCCTCGGGGAGACCGGCCTTCCGGAGACCGTGGGAATCGGCCTCGGCGGACGGCGCTTCTTGATCGCCGCTCCGCCGGAGGTGCAGGTCTGCAGCCTAGACCCGCAGGACCCGGTGTACAACCGAGAGCTGGCGGAGGGCCTCGCAGCCGTGCGCGCCCTTCCCTAGCGTCCGCCCAGTCCGGTCAGCTGCACGCCCTCGATGAAGTACTTCTGAGCGAGGAAGAACACCAGCAGCACGGGGAGCATCGCCATCGTGGCGAACGCCATGATGAGGCCCGGCTCCCCGCCCCGGTCGCTCTGGAACAGCTGCACCGCATAGGCGATGGGCATGTTCTCCGGCGAAGAGACGTAGATCAGCGGGCCCATGAAGTTGTTCCACGCGCCCATGAACGTCCAGATCGCGATCACGGCCAGCGCCGGCTTGACCTGCGGGAGCATCACCTGCCAGAAGGTGCGCAGATAGGAGCACCCGTCGATCTTCGCCGCGTCCTCCAGCTCCATCGGGATGTTCAGGAAGAACTGCCTCAGAAGGAACACGTTGAACGCGCTGGCGAAGAACGCCGGCACCCACATCGGGTAGAGCGTGTCGATCCAGCCCAGCGAGCGGAAGATCAGGAACGACGGCAGCAGCGTGACGGCGCCGGGCAGCATCATGGTGCTCAGCATCACCGTGAACAGAGGCCCCTTGCCGGGCCAGCGCAGCCGCGCGAACCCGTACGCGACCAAGGCCGAGCTGAGCAGGGTGCCGAGCAGGCCCATCACGACCAGGATCAGCGTGTTCTTCAGGTAGGTGAGGCCGTAGTTCGCCTCCGGCGGCAGGAACTGCAGGGCGTCGGAGTAGTTCTGCCAGCGCAGCCCGGTGACCATGTAGGGCTCGGTCTCGCTCGGCTGGGCCAGGAACTCCCTGCCCGCGAGCTCCTTCGGCTCCAGGACGCGCAGGCGCTGCCGGCCGTCCATCAGGTTCTGGGCGATGAACGCCTTGACCTTCCGACCCTCGAACTCGGCCGTGACCACCTGGCAGTCCTTGGGAATGCGCCGGATCTCGTCCATCGACCGTTCCACGCGCAGGCCCTGCTGGCTGAAGGGGCGGTAGACCTCCAGAACCACGCGGCCGTTGGGCAGCCTCTCCGCGAGGTTGGCCTGCACCGCCCGGCCGTCGTCCAGCCGAACCTCGAAGAGCGGGTCGATCGGGTCGTCGTAGGGCACCGTGACCCAGACTCTGGGGATCCAGCGGATGCCGTCCGCACTGACCATGTCCCGGCTCTCCTTGAAGCTGGTGACCAGCAGCCACACGAACGGGATGCCGAACAGCACGCTGCCCAGGACGAGCGCCGTGTGCGTCGCGACGCCCTTGCCCAGTCCCCTCAGCCGGTGCGACCGGGCCGTGACCACCATCAGCGCGGCCGTCGCGACGAACAGAGCCGCCAGGGCGAACGCCCCGGTGTAGCTGAGCGGCAGCACGCCGCGGAACACCACGGCCTCATCGCCCGAGCGCTGGAACAGCAAGAAGGAGCCGATCCCCACGAGCAGCCACACGGCGGCCGCTCCGAGCTTCTGCCGGGCCTCCTGCCGATTCAGCGCCGAGACGGCGTGGATCACCCGCACCACGACCATCGCCAGCGAGGCCAAGGCCAGCCACGCGGTGAACGGCATCAGCACCCATACGAGCGGAATCCGGACCGGGGCCTCCGGCGCGGGACGCCCTGGATCGATCGGCAAGCCCTGGGCAACGGCAAGCAGCGCCGCACCCACCGCGAGCGCCACCCAGACGCCCCTGGCACGGCCCTGCCGCCGTTCCGGGTCGTAGGCCATCGCCAGCTGCACGCCGAGCAGCGCAGCCCGTGCGATGGCGATCCATCCCGCCCAGAGGGCGAGCGTTCCCACCAAAAACCAGACCGCGCCGCTCATCGTCCCGCCTCGTAGTGCACCCACTTCCTCGCCAGCAGGAACTGGATGCCGGTCAGCACGAGGATGATCGCGAAGATCACCCATGCCAGGGCGCTGGCGTAGCCCATCTTGTTGTACAGGAACGCGTTGTCGAAAAGGTACATGGCGTAGAAGTAGGTCGAGCGGGCGGGCGAGCCTCCCGGGAACATCACGTAGGGCACCGTGAACACCTGCAGCGTGCCGATGATGCCCATGATCAGGTTGAAGAGGATCACGGGCGAGATCATCGGGATCGTCACGTGCCGCGTCTTCTGCCAGGGCGAGGCGCCGTCCAGCTCGGCGGCCTCCACCAGGCTCGTGGGCACGTCCTGCAGGCCGGCCAGATAGATCAGCACCGCGTTGCCGACGCCCCACACGCCGAGCACCACCAGCGCGGGCTTGGACCAGGCCGGGTCGCCCAGCCAGTTCGGACCCCGGATGCCGACCATCCGCAGCACCTCGTTCAGGACGCCGTGCTCGCCGTTCAGGATCCACAGCCAGAGCACGGCCAGCGACACCATCGGCACCAGCGAAGGCAGGAAGAACACCGTGCGGAAGAACGTGGTGCCCGGCACCTTGGCGTTCAGCAGCATCGCCAGGCCCAGGGCCATCACCATCCCGGCCGGCAGCGAGATCGCGGCATAGATCGCCGTGTTCTTCACCGTGATCCAGAACACCTCGTCGGCGAACAGCTCCCGGTAGTTGTCCAGACCGATGAACACCGGCTTCTTGAGCACCGAGTAGTCGCAGAACGAGAAGTAGATCGACGCCACCAGCGGGTACGCCAGGAACACCGAGAAGCCGATGAACCACGGCAGGGCGAACAGGTATCCGACCAGATTCTGCTTGCGCTTGCTCATCGCGATGCCTCCGCCTGCTCCCTCAGCCGCAGGCGCTTCAGATACTGATCGAGCTTCGGCTGCATGCGCGCCGTGACGGCGTCCAGCGCCTCCTTGGGCGTCTTGCGCAGCAGGCCGATCTCCTCGAACGCGTTGTTCAGCTCGGCGGAGTATTCCGCCCAGATGCCCAGCTTCGGCGTTCCGACCGCGTTGGGCGAGGCCGCCAACGAGTCGAACAGCCGGATGTACGGGTTCGGGTGCTCTCGCCAGAACTCCTCGCTCACGTCGGTCAGGGGCGAGTTCTTGCGCTGCAACAGGCACAGCGTCTCCATGCCCTTGCGGCTGTTCACGTAGCGGATGAACTCGAAGGCCTCGCGGGGATGCTTGGCGCCGCGGGGGATGATCAGCACGTCGGCCTCCGCGATCGTGGTGCGCGCCAGGTCCGGACGATCCGCAGGGTGCGGGAACGGGGCGGCGGCCCACTGCAGCTTCGGGTTGTACATGGAGATGAAGTTGTACATCCACACGCCCTGCAGCACCATGGCGACCTTCTCGCTCATGAACGCGTTCTGGGGCGAGGAGAAGTTGCCGAAGCCGCTGCGGAAGGTCTGGACCTCGTTGGGCCCGTACTTCTTGGGGAACGACTGCACCCACTCGAACGCCCGCACGTTCTCCGGCGAGTTGGCGGTGATGCGGTCCTTCCCGTCCCACAGTTCCCCGCCGAAGAAGTAGCCCCAGGCCCAGTTCCACCATCCGGGCTCGGCGGGAAGGAAGCCGGCCACGCGGATGCGGCCGTCCTTGTCCCTCTGCACCATGCGGTCGGCCATCTCGCTCAGCTCCTCGATCGTGCGCGGGGGCCGGTTCGGGTCCAGCCCGACGCGGCGCATCATCGCGGTGTTGAAGTGCAGCGCCGTGGTGGCGGGGGTGCTCGGCAGGGCCCAGATGCGCCCGCGGTAGGTGACGGCGTTCCAGTAGACGGGCTTGTAGTCCTCCGGGCCGATGCCGGCCTCCCGGCAGAAGTCGTCCAGGGGCAAGACGGCCCTGTCGTCCACGAACTGGGCGACGTTCGCGCTGAAGATGCCGGCGACGTCGGGGGGAATGCCCGCGCTGGTGGCCAGCATGGTCTTGTTCTGGACGTTGCTGACGGTCAGCAACTGGACGAAGATCCGGTTCTGCGACTTGTTGAAGTCGTCGACGACCTTGCGCATCGCCTCGCCCTCGAAGCCGGTCCACTTCTCCCAATAGGTGATCCGGACCGGGCCGGGGGGCTGATCCTCCCGCACGACGCGCTCACTGGCCCAAACGGTCGCCAGCACCACCAGAAAGAAGCCGGGCAGGGCGAGGTCCGCCAGACGGTTCACGCAGCCATCTTGGCACGAACCGGGTGGCGGTTTGGGGGATCAGGCGGCCTGGTTCGCCACCTCGGAAAGCCAGGCCTCCATGCGCAGACGGGCGGCCTGGAACCGCGCTGCGAGCTCGGTGGGGCTCCACTGCTCCCCGGCGGCGGCCGCCGACTCGATCTGCGCGGCGGCCTCGCGAACAGCCTCCGCTCCGACGTTGGCCGAGGCGCCCTTCACCGTGTGGGCGATCGCCTTGGCTCGCTGGCTCTCGCCGCGCTCGCTGGCGTCCCGCAGGTCGGCAAGGCGCTGGGGCACGTCGTCCAAGTAGGCGCGCAGGACGTCCACGGCCAGCTCCAGATCGCCGCCCAGACGGTGCAGCATCGACTCCACGTCCCACACCGCAGTCGGGGCGTGCGCGGGCTCGCTCGGAGCCGCCTCCCCGGCGGAGCCCAGCCAGCGGCGCAGAGCCTGCGCGAGCGCCTCCTTCGAGACCGGCTTGGAAACGTAGTCGTCCATGCCTGCCTCCAGGCACCGCTCGCGGTCCCCCTGCATCGCGTGCGCCGTCATCGCGACGATCGGGATGCGCGGATTCGGCACTCCGGCCTCCCCCGATCGGATTCTGCGGGTGGCCTCGAAGCCGTCCAGTACCGGCATCTGCACGTCCATCAGCACCAGGTCGAACGGGAACTCCCTCAGCGCGCGGATCGCCTCCTCGCCGTTGGCCACCGCCTGAGCGCGCACGCCGAGCTTGCGCAGCACGCCGAGCGCGACCTGCTGGTTGACCGGGTTGTCCTCGGCCACCAAGACTTGGGCGGGTGGCAGGGCCTGCTTGTCCTTGGGCGCCTGCTCCTGCCCCTGGCTGGCCTCCCGTTGACCCAGCAACACCCGCGCGAGGGCCTGGCGCAGCTCCGACCGGCGCACCGGCTTGGTCAGGCGGGCGTCGAAGCGGTCGTCCTCTGTGGCGGCGCCCAGTGAGGAGAGCAGCACGAGCCGGACGCCGCGGGTCATCGGGTCGCTCCGGGCGCACTGGGCCAGCTCGGGGCCGTCCATGCCGGGCATCTGGTGGTCCACGATGGCCGCGTGGAACGGCTCGCCCTCGGCCGCGGCCTGCTGGAGCATCTCCAAGCCGCGGGCGCCGTCGGTG
>DPBN01000358.1 GCA_003516955.1 Armatimonadota bacterium
GACGGCTCGGGCGCCGCGCTCATCCGCGACGAAGGTGAACGTCTCGAACCATCGGTTCAGGCGCGCTCCGCCCGTGAACGTGTAGACCTCAAGATACGCGCTCACCCGCCCAGACTGGTTGAGGCTGACCGTGGGTCTCACAGACAGATAGAGATCGTACCGACGCATGTCCCTGTTTCCGCGCATCCTTCGCAGCGTGTCCCGCGCTGCGTTCGCGAAATCCTTGAGAATGGCCTCGGCTCGGGACCTCATGGCCCTCGTCGCAGCGACCTGGGCGGGGCCGCGACCAAAGTCGACGACGACGACGCGAGCGCTTCCCGAGAGGTCCCTCGGTGAAGGGATCGTTCGCAGGCGGACCGGATCCTCCGCCGTTGGAGAGAGGAGCGCGATCGACACGGCCAACAAGCAACCCAAGGCCATGGCGGCACTTTACCTCTCCGGAGCTCCCATTCAGGTCTTCGGAAGAGGAAGCATGTCCAACCAGTTCGGGCCGAGCTTCACGTCGGCCTCGATAGGCACGTTCAGCCGCATCGCGTTCTGCATGGCTTCGCGGAGCGGCTCGATCAAGGCCTCTTCGCCCTCTGGCATTTCGAACACCAACTCGTCGTGCACCTGCAGCAAGAGCCTGGTTCGTCGGCCATCCAGCAACGGCCGCAGATCGATCATGGCCCTCTTGATCAAGTCTGCGGAAGATCCTTGGATCGGAGCGTTGACGGCTTGGCGCTCGGCGGCCTGCCGCACGCTCCAATTGAGAGCGTTGATTTCAGGGAAGTATCTGCGCCGCCCCCAGAGGGTTCTGGTGAAGCCCGTACGTCGCGCTTCGGCCACGGTCTGCTCAACGAACTGGCGAACCTTCGGGAAGCGCTGGAAGTATTGGTCGATCAAGCCCTTGGCCTCGGCGGCGCTGATCGCCCCACCCATCTGCTGGGCCAATCCGTAGTTCGACACACCATAGAGCACGGCATAGTTCAGCAACTTGGCGCGGTTGCGCTGGTCCTTCGTGACCCGTTCCTCCGGCACACCGAAGGTGAGAGCGGCGGTCGCGGCATGGATGTCCTTGCCTTCTTGGAAGGCCCTCGTCAGATTCTCGTCCCCGCAAAGGTGCGCCAGCAACCTGAGCTCGATCTGGGAGTAGTCGAACGAGACGAGCCGCGAGCCCTGGGGGGCCACGAAAGCCCGCCGGATCTGACGGCCCAGCTCGGTTCGCACAGGTATGTTCTGAAGATTCGGATCGTTGCTGCTGAGACGGCCTGTCGCAGCGACCGTCTGGTTGAAGGTCGTGTGGATCCTTCCGTCCGGCGTGACCATCTTCGGCAGACTCTCGGCGTAGGTCGATCGGAGCTTGGTCAGCTCGCGCCAAGCCAGCACGTCGGCAACGATCTCGTGATGAGGCGCGAGATCCTGCAAGACCTCCACTCCGGTAGCCCAGCCTGTCTTGGTTCGTTTCCCGGGCAGGCCGAGTTTTTCGAAAAGCACTTCCCCCAATTGTTTGGGAGAGCCGATGTTGAACGCCCGTCCGGCAACCTCGTGAATCTTGGCTTCCAGCTGTTGAATCTGCACCTGCAACGACTTGCTGAAGCTCTGCAGCATCGCCGCATCCACCGCGATGCCGGCCGCCTCCATCTCCGCGAGGATCGGCGTGAGCGGCAGCTCGAGGTGGTCGAGCACCGCCTCCTGTTCTTCGGCGCGCAACCGCTCGCGCATGGGCGCCTCCAACAGGCCGAGGACGACCGCGAGGGAGAACGGCTCTCTCTCGAACTTCGCATCCAGGTAACCCGCCGCGAGGTCCTCGAGGCGGTAGGAGCTGCGGTCCGATCGGAGGACGTAGCCGGCCAGCAACGCGTCGAAGCGCAACGGGCTGCCGACCGACGTCCTTCGAAAGAACGGTTTGGCGTCGTGGGCGATGGCGCGGCCCGGGTGGAGGGCGACCCATCGGTCGGCGAGCTCCGACGGTACCTCCGCGACGTTCAGACCCGTAGCGACGAACGCCCGCCATCGCCCCTCCTCGAACATCGTCCGTTGCTCCTCCTCGTTGACCCAGAGCACGGCGAAGGGACCGTCGCCTACCAACGCCCCTAGCTCCGCTTCATCCGAGGCCGAGGTCCTTCGGGGCTCCAGCGCCTCGGCGATCTGCCCCACCTGCGGAGTGGGCTCGTCCGATTCGTCGAGGTACGGCCTCAGCACCGCCGGCAGGCGCCGCACCAAGGATCGGAACTCGAACTCCTCCAGCACGCGCAAGGCCTCCTGCAACTGAGAGGGATTCAGCCGATACGGTTGGAAATCGATCTCCAGAGGCACCTCGCGCTGGATGGTGGCCAGACGCTTGGAGAGAAGCATCTGCTCCTTGGCGGTCTCGATCCGCTTCTGGTACTTCGGCGGAAGCTCCGCGAATCTCTCGAGGATCTGTTCCGCGCTTCCAAAGTTCTGGATCAGCTCGGTGGCGCCCTTCTCGCCGATGCCCGGCACGCCGGGGATGTTGTCGCTGGAGTCGCCGGCGATCGCCTTGAAGTCGACGATGCGCTCGGGTCCGAAGCCATAGCGCTCGCGGACGGCGTCCGGCGTGTAGGTGCGCATCTCGCTGACGCCCTTGGAGGGGGTGACGACGGTGACCCAGTCGTCCACGAGCTGGAGCGCGTCGCCGTCTCCCGTGACGACCGTGGTGCGGTACCCGTGCTCGCGGGCGATGCGCGTGACGGTGCCGATCACGTCGTCCGCCTCGTATCCGGTCAGCTCGAGGGTGGGGATGCCGAGCGCCTGGACGATGCGCCGGGCCTCGGGCAGCTGGGCCTGCAGGGCCTCGGGGGTCTCTCTGCGGGTGGCCTTGTACTCGGCGTAGTCGGCGTGGCGGAACGTCTTGCCGGGCGCGTCGAAGGCCACCAGGATGCAGTCCGGCCGCTGCCGCTCGAGGATCTGCGCGAGCATGTTGAGGAAGCCGAAGAGGGCGTTCGTCGGCTTGCCGGCGGCGGTGCTCAGTGCGCTGGTGGCGTAGAACGCTCGGAACAGGAGGCTGTAGCCGTCGAGGATCACCAGGCGCTTGTCGGCCATGCCCGCAAGTTACCCCGGCGCGGCGCTCCCTCTTGGTCTGTGCGGAATGTTGGTACAATAGGACACCAGGAGGGGCGATGGTATTCGGGCCGGCCAAGGACCGTCCGGCCGTTTTCATCGAGAGGAAGCCAATGATCTATCGTCCTTTGCGCTACGAGCAGATGATGCGTGCGGCGGAGCATCTCGACGTCCGAGCGCGCCGCATGTCGACGGGGATGGGCGTCTTCACGGGCGAGAAGATGTTCGCCTTCCTCTACGGAGAGGAGATCGGGCTGAAGCTCTCGCCGGAGGATTTGAGCGAGGCGATGAAGCTTCCGGGCGCGGGGCCGGTCCAGCCCGACCCGAGCGCCGAGCCGATGCGGGAGTACGTCAAGTTGCCCAAGGAGATTCTGGACAACTTCGACCAGTTCCGCGCCTGGGTGGAGAAGAGCGCCAACTACGCTCGACGCCGTATGAGCCACTGAGCCTGGGCGGCTTCCCCGCGGGGTCCCCGGACGCAAGCCGTCCGAAGGTATCCTATGCCGGTTCGTCCGAGGCGGAGCCGTCGTGCCTGATCAGCCCGTTTCCATGGCCGTCGTCGCAGAGCCGGCAAGGCCCTTGCTGGCCGCTCCTTCGGCGCTGATCCGCGCGCTGGGCCCCCTCGGCACGCCCGAGGAGCAGGAACAACCCATGTCCAACGGTCAGTTCGATGCGGACGTCATCGTCGTCGGCGCAGGCCCCGGCGGCTACGTGGCCGCGATCCGCGCGGCGCAGCTGGGCGCGCAGGTCGTGTGCGTGGAGAAGGAGTATCTGGGAGGCACCTGCCTGAACTGGGGATGCATCCCCAGCAAGGCCATGATCGCCCCGGTCGAGCGCCTCCAGCACGTGCGCCACGCCGACGCCATGGGCATCCAGATTCCCGGAGAGCCGCAGTTCGACTTCGCCAAGATGATGGCCCGGAAGGACAAGATCGTCCAGACGCTCCGGGGCGGCATCGGCAGCCTGTTCAAGAAGAACAAGATCCGGCACGTGGAGGGCTTCGCGCGGTTCGTCGACCCCCACACGATCGAGGTGGAGAAGGACGGACAGAAGACGCGCCTGCGCGGCAAGAGCTTCATCCTGGCGATGGGCTCCTCCGTGATCCGGCTCAACATCCCCGGGCTCGAGGGAGGCCGCGACGAGGGCGTCTGGACCTCGGACGACGCCGTGACCGCGCCGTTCGTGCCCGAGAGCATGCTGGTGCTCGGCGGCGGGGCCGTCGGCTGCGAGTTCTCCTACGTGTTCAACGGCCTCGGCTCGAAGGTGACTCTGGTCGAGATGATGCCCAACCTCCTGCCGCTGATGGACACGGATCTCGGCACCGAGCTGGGCCGCGTGCTGGGCAAGCAGGGCATCAAGGTCAAGACCGGCGCGACGCTCGAGAGGGTGGAGAAGACCGCCAAGGGCTGGAAGTGCTTCGTGAAGAAGGGCGCCGACACCGAGGAGGTCGAGGTCCAGGTGGTGCTCTTGGGAGTGGGGCGCAAGGCGAACACCGACGGCATGGACCTGGAGAAGACGGGCGTCCGGCTGCACCGCCGCGGGGTCGAGGTGGTGGACGACACCCTACGGACCCACGCGCCGCACATCTACGCCATCGGCGACGTGACGGGGCGCATCCAGCTGGCGCACGTGGCGTCCGCGGAGGGCATCCTGGCGGCCACGAACGCCGTCACGGGCTCGGACCGCAAGATGGAATACAAGTGCGTGCCGAACTGCGTGTACACCGTGCCGGAGGTGGCCTCGGTGGGCCTGACCCAGGCCGAGGCCGAGGCCCAGGGCTACGACGTGGCCGTAGGCAAGTTCCAGTTCCGCGCGCTGGGCAAGGCGATGGCCACCGGCGACATCGACGGCTTCGTGAAGGTCGTCGCCGAGAAGAAGTACGGCGAGGTGCTCGGCGTGCACATGATCGGTGCGCACGTGACCGACATGATCCACGAGGGCGTGGTGGCGCTCAAGCTCGAGGCCACGCTCGAATCGATGGCGGAGACGATCCACGCGCACCCCACGCTTTCCGAGGCGATGCTCGAGGCGTTCGAGGACGCGCTCGGCCACGCCATCCACAAGTGAGCGCGCGCGGCCGCTAGGCTCGGATCTGGCCCTTCAGCAGCTCGGCGGCCTTCTGGAGGGCTTGATCCGCGGCCTGCGGGTTCTTGCCGCCGGCCGTGGCGAAGTCCGGCCTGCC
>DPBN01000048.1 GCA_003516955.1 Armatimonadota bacterium
ACGCACCGGAAGCTGTCGAAGGGGTGGTGGACGAGCAGGTCGCGCTTGCGGACCGTCTCGAACAGGCCCTGGTGGTAGGCGAGCTTCTCGGGCAGATAGGGCACGTGGGGAGGAAACCGGAGGCCCGGACGGTCCAGACCGGCGAGCTGCCAGAGGCCCTCCATGCCCAAGAGGCCCGAGAGCGGGAAAACGTACTGCGGATCCAGATCCAGCAGCTCCAGCAGGCGCCGCACCACGTGGATGGGCGCGTTCTCGGCGATCTGCAGGAGAACCGGATCGCCGAACCTCCGACGGTGCAGCGACTCCTGGATGCTGGCGATCAGGTCCGGCGCGTCGAGCTCTCGGATCTCGATGTCCGCGTCCCGCAACACCCGGAACGGGTACGCCCCAACGACCTCGACCCCTGGAAACAGCCGGTGCAGATGTCGGGCGATCAGCTCCTCCAACGGCACGAAGTCGAACTTCTTGCCCGGCACGCGAACGAACCGATCGGTTCCGCTAGGAACCTTGACCCTCGCGAGGTTCGCCGAGCCGTCGTGGGGCCGGAGCTCCACGGCCAGGTTGAGGCTGCGGCCCGAGATGAAGGGAACGGACATCGCCGGGTTCACGAGAAGCGGCGTGAGCAGCGGAAACACTTGGCGGTCGAACAGTTCCTCCAACTTCGCCTTCGACTTCGGCCCAAGCTCCGCCCAGGACCGAATCGTCACGCCAGCCTTCCGCAGCTCGGGCTTCAGCTCCTTCTCGAAGATCAGCGAGGCGCGCTGGCGCATCGGCAAGGCGTGCTTCAGGATCAGGGAGATCTGCTCGGACGGTGAGAGTCCGTCGGGCGTCAGCTCGCCGACCCCCGATTCGTCCTGCTCGATGAAGCCGGACACGCGGACCATGAAGAACTCGTCCAAGTTCGACTCGTAGATCGCCAAGAACTTGAGCCGCTCCAGCAGCGGGTTCTGGGGGTTGCGCGCCTCCTCCAGCACGCGCTCGTTGAACCGCAGCCAGCTCAGCTCGCGGTTGAGGTAGCGCTGCGACGGCTCGTGCAGGGGTCCTTCGGCAACCATGGCTCGTCAAAGCGCGGTGGGTTTGATGCGGCCCTCGGCCATCTCCAGAATCGCCCCCTCGCGAACGCCGAACTCACTGACGAGAATCTCCCGCAGGCCGAAGCGGCGGAGGAGCGCCTGGTAGACCAGCGCCCCGGCGAGCATCGTCTCCGCCCGCTTCAGCCGGACGCCGTACCGCGCCGAGATCAGCTCGGGGGTCAGCCGAGCGACGGACCAAGCGATGAAGTCGATCTCCTCGGCCACCAGCTTCCGCTCGCCGTCCGGGTGCAGGGCCCGCCAGAGGCCGCGACCCACGCCGCCGCTCGCCACCGCGAGCGGCGCGGAGGGAAAGCCCTCCAGGCGCTCCAACGCCGCATCGATCAGCCTTCGGGCGTGCTCCTGGATGTCGGGAGGGCACGGATTGCGCATCCCCGCCAGCGCGATGAGCCGACCGGTCCCGATCGGCAGCGAGACGTCCTGGACCAGCTCGCCGTTCTTGCAGAGCGCCACCTGCACGCTTCCGCCTCCCACCTCGAACAGCAGAGCCGAATCGTTGCGCGGCGTGTCCAAGGAGACCCCCCGGAGGCTCAGCCACGCCTCCCTTTCCGGGGGAATGAGGTCCACCTTCAGCTTGGTCGCCTCCCGGATCCGTTTGAGGACCTCCGTATGGTTCCTGGCCGAGCGCATCGCCTCGGTGGCGAAAACGTAGATGCCCTCGGCGAGGGCCTTGCCTGCAGCGGTGCGAAAGGCCTTGAGGGTGGTTACGAGCCGGGTCGCGTGGGTCGGCGGAACCACGCCGTGCCGCGCCACCACCTCGCCCAGCGCGATCCAGTCGTTCCGGTTGACCAGCCTCTCCAAGCCGAGGCCGTCGGAGCTGGCGACCAACAGGTGGGCCGTGTTGCTTCCGATGTCGGCCGCGGCCAGGATTCGGGACATGGCTCAGTATGGCATCGGCTAACATCGGACTATGGACGAGAGTCTGGTGGTCCTCCACAAGGCGATCAAGTGGGCCGAGAAGCTGCACCGGGGCCAAGACCGCGACGGTCTGGCGCCGCTGCCCTATTTCACGCACCCGGTGGACGTGGCCTGCAAGCTGAGATACCTCGCCCGCGTGGAGGACGCGACCGACCTGTGCGCCGCGTTGCTGCACGATGTCGTCGAGGAGTGCGGGGTCGCTCCGGCGAAGATCGCCAAGCGCTTCGGTGCCGAGGTCGAAGGCCTGGTGCGCGAGCTGACCCGAACCGAGCCCACGCAGGGGGAGGCAGCAGGCCTCACGCCCGAGCAGCTGTGGGAGGTGAGGAGTCGGATGCTGCTGGGCGACATCCGGCGGATGTCCGCCCGCGCCCAGCGCATCAAGCTCGCCGACCGCCTGTCCAACCTGGAGGCTGCGCTCGCCACCAGAACCGGCGAGAAGCTCGCTCGGTACGTGCGCCAGAGCTACCTGATCCTCGAGGCCATCCCGCAGGACGTGTCGCCCCCGCTGTGGGACGCGATCCGCTCCCTCCTCGAGGGCGCCAAGGAGGGCTGAGCAAAGCAGAGGCCCCTCGGACCCGCAGACCCGAGGGGCCGTCCAAGCGCCAGCCGCCGATCAGCCGCCGTAGTTGCGCATCAGCAGGTTCGCCTCGATCTGCCGCATCGTCTCCAGAGCGACGCTGACCACGATGAGCAGCGACGTTCCGCTCACCAAGTAGATGCCTTGGGCCGTGGTGGTCGCGGGACTCAGCAGCTGCACGATCATCGGGCCGACGTACTGCATCAGAGCCACGATCGACAGGAACGCCGCGCCGACGAAGGTGATCCTGGAGATCACGCCGTCGAGGAACTCCTTGGTCTGCTTGCCCGGGCGCACGCCGGGGATGAACGACCCGGCCCGCTTCAGGTTGTTCGCGATGTCCTCGACGTTGTACTGCACCGCCGTGTAGAAGTAGGTGAAGAAGAAGATCAGCACCGTGTACAGCAGGCAGCCGATCAAACCCTTGACGCTCGGGCTTCCCGGATTGAGATACTCCTGGATTCCCGAAAGGATGTTGTGGATCGGCGTCTCGGGTCGGAACATGCTCGCGAACTGGCCGGGCATGTAGATCAGCGACACGGCGAAGATGATCGGGATCACGCCGGCCATGTTGACCGACAGCGGCAGGTAGCTGGTCTGTCCGCCGAGGGACTTCGTCCCGATCATCCGCCTCATGTGCTGGATCGGGATGCGCCGCTGGGCCGTCGTGAACAGGACGATGAACCAGGTGGTGGCCAGGAAGATCAGCGCGAGCAGCACCGCCTGGTACCAGACCATGGTGCCCTCCTCGATGCGGAGCCAAATCTGGTGCACCTGGTTCGGCAGCGAGATGATGATGCCGGCGAAGATCATCAGCGACACGCCGTTGCCGATGCCCCGCTCGGTGATCTGCTCGCCCAGCCAGAGCATGAACATGGCTCCGGCCGTCCAGAAGATGCAGACCATGATCCGGGCGCCTGTGGTGATCGGCAGCACGTTGGCCATCATGGACAGCAGCCCCCAGCCCTGGAAGAAGCACAGGAAGAGCGTCAACAGCCGAGTCCGGCGGTTGTGCTCCCGCCTGGCGTATTCGCCGCCCTCCTGCAGGTCCTTCTTCCATTGCGGGATCGCCGTCTGGAGGATCTGCATGATGATCGACGACGTGATGTAGGGGTTCAGGCCCAGGGCCAGCACCGACAGCCTGCGGATCGCGCCGCCGCCGAACACGTCGAGCAGCTGGAAGAACGGGATGCCCTTCAGGCTCTCGAACACCTCCTCCGGCTTGACGCCCGGAATCGGCACCGGGATGTGGACCCCGAACGAGAACACGCCGAACATCGCGAGAACGAAGAGGATCTTCGCCCGCAGGTCCGGGTCCGCCCAGGCAAGGCGGAGGGTCTCCGTCAACGGGAGCTTCAGTCCCTTGCCGCCGATTTCGCCGCCGCCGCCAAACATGATCGGTCCTCCTTGCTCGCCTCGGTCAGAGGACCTGCGCCTCGCCCTTGGCGTTCTCGATCGCCGCCTTGGCAGCCTTGCTGAACTTGTGGGCCTTCACGATCAGCCGCTTCCTGAGCTCGCCGAACGCCAGCACCTTCACGCCATCCTTCGGCTTGCCGATGATGCCCGTCTGAACGAGCTTCTCCGGCGTGACCTCGTCGCCGTCCTGGAACAGAGCCTCGAGGTCGTCCAGATTGACGATCGCGTACTCCTTGTGGTTGATGTTCCGGAAGCCCTTCTTGACGGGCAGCCGCCGCTGGATGGGCGTCTGGCCACCCTCGAAGTTCGGGTGGATCTGGCGGCGGGCCTTCTGGCCCTTCGTCCCGCGCGTGGCGGTCTTGCCCATGCCGCTGCCGATTCCCCGGCCCACGCGCCTCTTCGGGCGGGTGCTGCCGGAAGCCGGGCGCAATTCATTCAGGTTCATTCGAATCCTCCTGGGACTTCTTGGTCTTCTTCGGCGTGGCCTTCGGGGCCGCGTCGGCGACCTCCTCGACCTCCACCATGTGCCGCACCTTCTGGATCATCCCGCGCACGCCGGGCGTGTCCTCCTTCTCCACCACCTGGTGGAGCTTCCTCAGGCCGAGGGCCTGCACCACGGCGCGGTTGCGCTTCGTGTTCCCGATGGGGCTGCGAACGAGCTTAATACGCAACATCGGCCTCCTCCTTGCGAACCTTCTCGAGCCACGGCACCAGCTCCTTGACGTCCAGGCCGCGCTCCTGCGCCAGCTCCTCCGGCACCACGAGCGACCGGAAGGCCTCGAAGGTGGCGTAGGCGACGTTCACGGCGTTCCGGCTGCCCAAGATCTTGGCCAGCACGTTGTTCACGCCGGCGCACTCCAG
>DPBN01000241.1 GCA_003516955.1 Armatimonadota bacterium
AGCCATGGCCCAGGCCTTCGCCGAAGGCAAGGAGATCGTGGAGCAGCACGTGCGCCGGGAGATCGAGCGCGCCCGCGAAGCGCGCACCATCGCGGTCGAGAAGCTTCTGCGGGCCGACCTCGGCGAGTTCGTCCTGATCGGCCGCATCGACCGACTGGACGAACACCCCGACGGAACGCTGGAGATCGTCGACTACAAGTCGGGCCGCGAGGCGACGTCCGACGAGGAGGTGGCCGCCGACCTGGCCATGTGCTGCTACCAGCTTCTGGTGCGCGAACACTACCCCGACCGACCGGTCCGCGCGACGATCCTCGCCCTCCGCTCCGGAACCACCGGAACGGCCTCGCTGACGGAGGAGGAGCTCCGCACGCTCCGCGAAGACCTGGTCGCCATCGGCCGCGAGATCCTCTCCCGCGACTACGAAAACCTCGTGCCGGTGTGGAAGCGCCTCTGCAGGGAGTGCGACTTTCTTCCGCTGTGCAGGCGTCACCCTGAGTTCGAGGAGCTTGTGGAGTCTTCGGACTGAGCCTTGGATAGGAGGTCCAGCGCCAGCGCCTTCATCTCCTCCAAGGGGGTGGCTCGGGCCTCGGCCAGCCAGGCCTCCACGCTCAGGGGTCTTCCCGTCTTGAGCGCCCAGTAGGCCGCCAACGCCGCTTGGTCGACGGGCTCCAGCAGCGTCGGATCGAAGCCGGTGAGCGCCAGAGCCCCATCGCGGTATGGGACCGGCCCCTGCCGCCCCATCACCGCGAGGGCACGGAGACGGTCCGCCTCGGTCCATGCCCCGACCGCCGCCAGCAGCCTCCGCCATCCATCCGGCACCGACTCCAATCCGTGGGCCTTGCCCAAAAGCACGCGCAGGGCCACGCCGGCCTGCGTGCCCTCCAAGCGGCACTCCTGGCGGTACGAGAACCCATCCTCCACCCTCCAGGTTCGGAACAGCGAAGCGCCTTTGCCCGCGCCCAGCGCCGAGGCGACCAGCCACACTCGGCCCATCCCCCGATCGGACAGGTCGGTCCAGGGAGCCGTCCACCGGAAGAAGCGCGAGGAACCGACCGGTAGCTCCGAACGGCCCGCACCCAGCAACCCGGGCGGTTCCGCCGGACGGGCCGAGGTCTTCCAGTCGTCCAGCCGCACCTCCAGCGCCCGTCTCCCCTCTCCGGGCTGGAACGGCCCGCTGATCGCCACACCGACCCGGTCCGGCCGAAGAAGCCACGCGGCGAGCCTCGCGACGTCCCGCGGAGTCAGCGATTCCCACTGGGCGACCCGCGGGTCCACCGCCCGCTCCCACAGCGACCGGTGATCCTCCCTCGCCCTCTGGATCGCACCACCGACCGCTTCCGTTGAGAGCGCCGGAGACCGCAGGAGGTCTGCGAGGAAGCTGGCAATCACCTTGTGGCGCCCCGGCGCCGTTGCCAGCCGGATGAGCAGCGCGTCGTCCGTGAGCTCCACCTTCGGCAGGACTCCGACGAGCGCCCCCTCGCCCAGCCACCTCTGCCGGCTGTAGGCCGCGGAGCCTTCCCACAGGGCCTCGACCAGCGCCCGAGCCGCGGCCACTCCCTTGGGCGAAAGCTCCGGGAGGCGAACCGCCGCGGCCACGCAGACGGCCTTCTGCTCCGGCGCGGCCAACTCCACAAGGCGCAGCCCCGTGCCGAGAACGAACAAAGTCCAGGCCGCGATCACCGCCCCTCCCCCGTGAGCAGGTAAGCCTTGTCCGCGCCGAATCGTTCCAGGCCTCGGCGCACGGCGTCCGATCCAAGGCCGCGCAGCCGCTGGAGCAGGTCGTCGGGGGCCGAGGCGCGGCCCTGCACGGCCGCCACGCCGTACCACAGCCCCGCCCGCAGAGGATCCTCGAGCTGACTCTTCAGCCATCGGGCGGCCCATTGCGCCGCAGCCGCGCCGTCCGCAGGACGCCAGCCGTCGAGCGCCTTCTGCCAAGCTTCGGCCAGGCGGCGACTCGATCGCGTCTCCCCGACGATCACGAGAGACGGCAGGTCGCTGGGCGTGTACAGCACCCGGCCGCCGTCCAGCTTGGACGAGAGCAGCAAAGCTCCGGCCAGCGCCTCGGCGGTCTCCTCGGAATCCAGCCCGCGCACCGGCGCGGCACGGTACTCCCCGACGAGGCGGTCGCTCCTGGCCCAAGCGAACGGTCTGGCCTCCCGGCGCTGGACGGAAGCCCGCCGATCGCCCCTCGGCCACGAGACCCTCCGCCGGATCTCATCCGCCCACTCTTGCGGCCTGTCGGGCACGCACGCGACCAGAACCAGGTTTCGGCCCTCGAACAGCGCCGACCAAAGCCCCTGCAGCTGCTCCGGCGACGCTCCGCCCATCGCTTCCAGGTCGCCGAACGGATCCAGGCCCGCCTCGCCGAAGGCCATCTGCCACAGCAATCCCCCCGCGAGGCTCTCCGAGTCCCGCAGCTCCTCCTCCTCCCGCAGGACCGCCAGCTCGCGACGGATCAGCGCCTCGCTCAGCATCGGTGGCCGCAACAGCTCGGCGAGAGCGGCCACCAGCGTCCCCATGGCCTTCGCCGGACCCCAGATCCGAAAGTGCGAGGCGTCGCGGTAGGTGTCCGCCGTGAGGCCTCCCCCGACCGCCTCCAGCTTGCGGTCGAGATCGCGCTCCGGACCCAGCGCCACGAGGTGCTCCAGCAGGTGCCGAAACCCGTGCCTCTCCCTGCTCTCCGCCCACCCCCCCGTGCCGACGACGAGGTGCAGCGCCGCGACCTGCGCCCCCTCCAGCGTACGGACCTGAATCCTCGCGCCGGACCGGTCCTCCCATCCGTACACGGCCCCTCCCGGCTCTTGGAGCCACGCCACGAGCACTGGAACCCAAAACATCAGTGGAAGTAGCTCGCTCCGTTGATGTCGATGGTCTGACCCGAGAGGTAGTCGGCTTCGCCCGACAGGAGGAACCGGACCACGTTCGCGCAGTCCTCGGGGGTGGCCATCCGGCCGAGCGGGATCGTCTCCAGGATCGAGGGCAGGCGCTCCCGCATGCCGGTGCGGGCCATCGCGGTGTCCACCCATCCCGGCGCGATGCCGAACAGCAGCACCCCCTTGGGTGCCAGCTCCACCGCCAGCGAGCGCGTCAGGTTGATCAGAGCCGCCTTCGAGGCGGCGTAGGCGGCGGCCCCGGCCTCGCCCCGAAACCCCACCCGACTGGCCACGTTGACGATCTTGCCCCCGCCTCTGCCCGCAAAGCGCAAGGATGCCAGGCGCGACAGAACCATCGGAGCCCGAAGATTCAGCGCCATGGTTTCCTCCCAGACGCGCATCCATTCGTCGTCCGTGGACTCCAGCAGCGAGCACGGAACGTACGCGCCGGCGTTGTTGACCAGCGCGTGAAGCTCGCCGTCCCGGATGGCTTCCTCCCACAGCCTCTCCGCCTCCCCGGGCACCGACAGATCGGCGCGGTAGACGCCGCACACCGCCGAACCCAGGTTCCCCGCGATCTCGGCGATCGCCGTGGGCGAACCCCGGTGATGCAGCGCGACCGACCAGCCGTCGGCCGCCAACCGCATCGCGATGGCCCGCCCGATGCCCCTGCTCGCCCCTGTGATCAGAACCCTTCGCATCGCATGGATTGTGGCACCCCCCGGCGTGCGTCCTGCCGCTCCTGGCGCTCAGCAGGAAGTCTGGGACACCTGCTTCGCGCCGAACCCTAGACAGGATGCCAGGAACTCTACGCAGAATAGGAGGTGGGGGCACCGTCGGCCTTCGCCGCACGGCGGCGCCCATCCCGCAAGGAGGGAAACCAAACCTATGGATGCGGAAACCCTGGCCAGAATCCAGTTCGGCCTCACCGCAGCGTTCCACTACATCTTTCCGCCCATGAGCATCGGCTTGGGCGTGATCCTCGTTCTGCTCGAGGGGGCGTACCTCAAGACGAAGGACCAAACCTGGGAGCTCGCGACCAAGTTCTGGGTGAAGATCTTCGCGATCGTCTTCGCCGTCGGCGTCGCCACCGGCATCGTGATGGAGTTCCAGTTCGGGACGAACTGGTCGGTCTACAGCCGCTTCGTCGGCGACATCTTCGGAAGCGCGCTCGCGGCAGAAGGGATCTTCGCCTTCTTCCTCGAATCCGGCTTCCTCGCGGTGCTCGTGTTCGGGTGGAACCGGGTGTCGCCGAAGGTGCACTTCCTGTCCACGATCATGGTGATGCTCGGATCGCACTTCAGCGCGATCTGGATCATCGTGGCGAACAGCTGGCAGCAGACACCGGCGGCCTACAAGATCGCCGGGGAGGGCGTGTTCCGCCGGGCGGAGATCACGGACTTCTGGGGCCTGGTGTTCAACCCGTCTTCCATGGACCGCCTCGTCCATGCCGTCGTCGGCGCATGGGCCACCGGCGCGTTCTTCGTGCTCAGCGTGAGCGCCTTCTACCTGCTGAAGAAGAAACACGTGGAGGTCGCGAACGCGTCGCTTCGCGTCGCGCTCCCGTTCGCGCTGGTCGCTTCTCTGCTCCAGCCGCTGACCGGCCACAGCAGCATCGCCGGCGTGGCAAAGAACCAGCCGGCCAAGCTCGCCGCCTTCGAGGGCCATTACGACTCCAACAAGCCGATGGACCTCGTTCTGTTCGGCTGGACCAACCCGGACACCCAACAGACCACGGCGCTCAAGATTCCCGGCATGGCCAGCTGGCTCCTGTATCAGGACGCCCGCAAACCCGTGACCGGCCTCGACAAGTTCCCCAAGGAGGACCGGCCGCCTGTGACCTGGGTGTTCCAGACCTACCACCTCATGATCGGCACGGGAATGCTGATGATCCTGCTGGCGGCCCTCGCGGCCTTCCGGTTCCGAACTGGGAAACTGCCGGACTGCACGCTCCTCCTCAAGGCGCTGGTGGTGTCGGTGGCGCTGCCCCACATCGCCAACCAGATGGGGTGGATGTCCGCTGAGCTGGGGCGCCAGCCGTGGATCGTCTACGGGCTCCTGCGCACCTCTCAGGGCCTTTCGAAGGTCGTTCCGGCCTCTCTGGTCCTGACGTCGCTGATCCTCTTCACCTTGATCTACCTGATGCTTTTCGCGCTGTTCCTGTTCCTCCTCGACCGCAAGATCAAGGAGGGGCCGACCCTCGAAATGGCCACGAAGCGAAGCGACAGGGGGGCGATCTAAATGAACTACCCGTTTGATCTTCAGACCGTTTGGTTCCTCTTGGTGGGTGTGCTGCTGACCGGCTACGCCATCTTGGATGGCTTCGACCTCGGCATCGGCACTGTCTATCTCCTCGCCAAAGGCGACAAGAACCGAAGGACGCTGCTCAACGCGATCGGCCCGGTATGGGACGGAAACGAGGTGTGGCTGATCACCGGCGGGGGTGCGCTCTTCGCGGCGTTCCCGCACGTGTACGCCACGGTCTTCAGCGGGTTCTACCTGCCTTTCGTTCTGTTGCTGTTCGGGCTGATCTTCCGCGCGGTGGCCATCGAGTTCCGCAGCAAGCTCGAGTCCCAGCGGTGGAGGAACGCCTGGGACGTGAGCTTCAGCGTGGCCTCGGTGTTGATCGCACTGCTGGCGGGAGTGGCGCTGGGCAACATGATCGTCGGCGTCCCGCTGAACCAGGAGATGGAGTACACAGGCACGTTCTTCACGCTGCTCAACCCGTACTCGCTGCTGGTGGGCGTCACCACGGTTGCGCTGTTCACCATGCACGGCTCGATCTACGCCGTGCTGAAGACGGAGGGCGAGCTGCAGGAGCAGGCGCGCAAGTGGGTGTTCGGCTCGATCATCTTCTTCGCGCTCTGCTACGTGCTGACCACCATGTCGACCCTGCTGTTCTTCCCCCACATGGCGGAGAAGTTCCGGACCCAGCCGATCCTGCTCGCCGTGCCGATGCTGAACGTTCTGGCGCTCTTCAACATCCCGCGGGAGATCTACCGGCGCAACGAGACGATGGCCTTCGTTTCGTCCTGCGTCGCAGTGGCCACGCTGATGGCGCTGTTCGGCATCGGGCTGTATCCCAACCTGGTTCTCTCGAACCCGAACCCCGAGTACAGCCTCACGATCCGCAACGCGTCTTCCTCGAACGCATCGCTGACGATCATGCTCACCATCGCGATCCTCGGCATGCCGTTCGTGCTCGCCTACACCTCGGCCATCTACTGGGTGTTCCGCGGGAAGGTGAACACGGAGGCGCTCCACTACTGATTCGTCCCAAGGTCGGGGTCCATCGGTAAAATGCCGCCATGGGCCCCGACCGTTTCTCCTGGATCACCGGATTCGTCGACGAAGCTGCCTCGGCCGCGCCGGATCAGATCAAGATCGCCCGGCGGCTCGGTCTGCGCGGCGTCGACGTCCGCACCGTCGACGGCAAGAACGTTCTGCAGCTCACGGACGACGAGGCCAAGGCTTATCGCGAGATGACGGAATCCGCTGGACTCGCGATCCAGTCCGTCAGCTCCCCGGTCAACAAGGTTCCTCTGACCCCGGATCACCGCCTGGAGGAGAACGCCAAACTGCGGCGCGCGATCGAGCTCTGCCGGGTGCTCGGCACCCGACGCATCCGCATCTTCTCCCCGACCGTGGGCGACCAGTGCCGCGAGGAGGACTGGCCCGCCGTGCGCGAGTGGATGGCCGAACAGGTCGCCATGGCCAAGGACGGCGACGTCGTGCTCCTGCACGAGAACGACGCCCGGTTCTACGGCGCCTTTCCCGAGGGAGCTCGCCGGCTCTTCGAGGAGTTCGGTTCGGACCACTTCCGCGCAGCGTTCGACTTCGCCAACACGGTCCTCATCGGCTTTCGTCCCCTCAAGCACTGGTTCCCGTGGCTGCTGCCGCACCTGGACACGCTGCACATCAAGGACGCGATCGAAGCCGAGGGACGGGTCGTGCCGGCCGGCGAGGGGGAGGGCCAGATGGTGGAGACCTTGCGTTGGCTGGCCACGATGGGTTGGGACGGGCCGCTCACGCTCGAGCCGCACTTGGCCGTGGCGGGAAAGTTCGGCGGTTACACGGGGCCTCAGCTGTTCGAGGCCGCGACGCAGGCCCTGCGAACAACCATCGCCGAGGCTCTGAAGGGGGATTGATCGCCCACGGCGCTGTGGGCCTCGCTGGCATCATCCATCCAGCTCGGTTCGGACCGTCAGCCTGACCAAGTGGTCGACCAGGTCCTCGATGAACGCGACGAACCGCATTCTCTCACCTCCTACTTGGGTTTGTCTCGCCCAGCGTCGGGTGGCGGTTCCGCTGTGAACGTCCTATTGTGGCACGGTGGCCGTCAGGCGCTCGGGACCCGGTCCAGGTAGTGCTCCTCGGGCAGCTCCCGAAGGCGCTTGGCGGCCGTCTCGGGCGTGATGTCGCGCTGCGGCTCCCCGAGCATCTCGTATCCCACCATGAACTTCCGAACGGTGGCGGATCGCAGAAGCGGCGGGTAAAGGTGCGCGTGGAGCGTCCAGTGCGCCGCGTTCCCCGGCACGTAGGGCGCGCCGTGCCAGCCGAACGAATAGGGGAAGCTCGTCTCGAACAGGTTGTCATAGCGCACCAGGAGCCTCTTCAGGCAGAGGGCGAGGTCGTCCCGCTGGCCCCCGTCCAACTCCTCCATCCGCGCGACCGCGAACTTGGGCAACAGGAGCGTCTCGAACGGCCACACGGCCCAGAAGGGCACGACGCTCAGCCAGTGCTCCGTCTCCACGACGACCCTCGAGCCGTCCGCCCGCTCGCGGTCCGCGACCTCCAGCAGCAGCGGCCTTCCGTTCTGTTCGAGCCACTCCCTCTGCCGCGCGTCCTCCCGCGCGGGAATCTCCGGAACGTGGCGGCTGGCCCAGATTTGGCCGTGAGGGTGCGGGTTGCTGCATCCCATCGCGGCGCCCTTGTTCTCGAACACCTGCACCCAAGCGTAGGTTCGGCCCAGCTCAGCGGTCTGCTCCGCCCACAGGTCGACGACCCTGCGGATGGCGGCCGGGTCCATCTGCGCGAGCGTCAGGTCGTGGCGCGGCGAGAAGCAGATCACGCGGCAGGTGCCGACGGCCGACTCCCACCGGTAGAGCCCATCCCCGCAGGATCCCGCTGGCGTGTCGGGCAGCAGGGCCGCGAAGTCGTTGGTGAAAGCGAACGTCAACTGGTAGTCGGGATTCCGCTCGCCGTTCGCCCGCACGTTCCCGGGGCAGAGGTAGCAGTTCGGGTCGTAGGCCGGACGGGAGTCCGGGGCGGTCTCCTCGCGCTGGCCCTGCCAAGGCCTCTGCGTGCGATGGGGCGAGACGAGGAGCCACTCGCCGGTGAGCGGGTTGTAGCGCCGATGGGGAAGCTGCTGAAGGTCGGACACGACCCATTTTGGCCTAGAGCGCGCCGCTGTGGCCTTCGCGCAGGAGGGGTAACCTGCCCCCATGCGAAGGTTGCTTCCGATCGTCGCGGCGCTCACCTTGTTGCTCGCGGCCTGCGCGAAGGTGGCCCGCGACGAGGGCGTCGTGGTCGGAGTCACCGACGGCGACACCGTGCGCGTGCTGGTGAAGGACCCGGCTCCGCGGGAGATCCGCGTGCGTCTCCACGGCATCGACGCCCCCGAGCGAAAGCAGGCGTTCGGAAGCCGCGCCAAGCAGGAGCTCTCCTCCCTCGTCTTCGGCAAGACCGTGCGCATCGAGAAGGTGGACACCGACCGCTACGGCCGCACGGTGGCCCGGCTCTTCGTGGACGGCAAGGATGTCAACGCCGAGATGGTTCGACGCGGATTCGCCTGGTGGTACGAGCGCTACGCTCCCAACGATCCCGTGCTGAAGGCGGCCCAAGACCAGGCTCGGATCAACAAGCTCGGCCTTTGGCGCGATGCCAGGCCGCAGCCTCCCTGGGAGTTCCGCGAGAAAGAGCGGGAGCGCTGAGCCCGCTGCACCCGGCCGATGGGTATGCTGGGATTGTGAAGCTCCACGAGTACCAGTCCAAAGCCGTGTTGGCGCGGGCGGGCGTTCCCGTGCCGCGGGGAGAGGTCGCCGACAACGCCGAGGACGCCAGACGCATCGCCGCCGAACTCGGCGGCAAGGTCGTCGTGAAGGCCCAGGTCCTGATGGGTGGCCGTGGCAAGGCGGGCGGCGTCAAGCTGTTCGACGACGCCGACTCCGCGGCCGAGTTCACCCGCGAGCTGATCGGCAAGCGGCTGGTGAGCGTCCAGAACCCGCAGGGCATGGTCGTCGAGCGGGTGCTGGTAGCCGAGCAGGTGGACATCGCCGAGGAGTACTACCTTTCGGTGCTACTCGACCGCGACGTGCAGAAGCTCGTCATGATGGTGTCGGCCAAGGGCGGCATGGACATCGAGGAGGTCGCAGCCACCGACCCCGGCGCCATCGCGCGCCTGCATGTGGACCCTGCTTGGGGACTTTGCGACTACCAAATCCGCCACGCCCTCGAGGAGGCCGCGATCCCCAAGCACGCCCGACAACAGATGGTCTCGATGATCAAGAAGCTCGTGCGAGCCTACATCGACTCCGACGCGGACTTAGTCGAGATCAACCCCTGCGCTTGGACGACCGAGGGCAAGCTCGTCGCCGCCGACGCCAAGGTGTCGATCGACGACAACGCCCTCTTCCGGCACCCCGAGTACCAAGGGACTGCCCAGGACTCCGCCGAAGACCCGATCGAGGCGGAGGCGGCGCGGCGCGGCATCGCCTACGTCCGTCTGAAGGGCGATATCGGCATCATCGGCAACGGCGCCGGCCTCGTGATGTGCTCCATCGACGAGGTCGCCGCGGCGGGCGGTCGGCCCGCGAACTTCCTCGACGTGGGCGGCGGAGCCAAGGCTGAGCGCGTCAAGAGCTGCGTGGAGCTCGTGATGATGGACCCGGGCATCAAGGGGCTGCTGATCAACATCTTCGGCGGCATCACCCGGTGCGACGAGGTCGCGAAGGGCATCCTCGAGGCCTTGGAGGCTCTGAAGCTGAGCGTCCCGGTCGTGGCGCGGATCGAGGGAACCGCGGCCGAGGAGGGCCGAAAGCTGCTGGAGGGAAGCCCCCTCGTCCCTGCGACCACCATGCGCGAGGCGGCCAAGAGGATCGTCGAACTGTCCTATTCGAACTCCTAGGCCCGGACGAGGTGGTAAAGTGGGACCGAGCGCCCCGCGCCGCGGAGCGCTGAAACCATCTTGCCATGTCGACGGGCGAAACGCTTGAGTTCAACACGCATCCAGGCCGAAAGGACCCGGTGATTCGCGTCCTTGATGACTTTCAGGCCAAGTGGAGCCTGCACATCCTGTGGGCGATCCACCGCGGCGTCTGCCGCTTCAACGATCTCCTGCGCGTGCTGGTGATCAGCCCGACGCTCCTTCGCGACAGGCTTCGGGACCTCGAGATGGCCGGCTACGTCGAGCACCAAGGCCGCACCTACGGCCTGACCCGGAAAGGCGTGACCGTCGCACGCGTGCTGGCGCACCTCGAGGCCGCGAGCGAGCTCTGACAGGCTCGCCCCGCGACGGGTATCCTGCAGTTCCCAAATGAGCTTCCCCCAACGGACCATCGGATGCGGCGACCTCCGCCCCGACGCCGCAGGGCGCGAGGTCGTTCTGAACGGCTGGGCCCACCGGGTTCGAGATCTGGGAGGCCTGTTCTTCGTGGACCTTCGCGATCGCTCAGGCATCGTCCAGCTGTTCCTCGACCCCTCGCGGTTCGCGAACCTCCAGGAGATTCGCCCGGAGACTTGCCTAGCCGTGCGCGGCCGGGTGGAGCGGCGCTCGCCGGAGACGGTCAATCCCAAGATCCCCACTGGCGAGGTCGAGGTGCTCGTGGACGAGTACCAAGTTCTCGGACCATCCAAGCCGCTTCCCTTTCCGCTGAGCGACGAGGAGCAGATGGCTCAGGTCAACGAGGAGCTGCGCATCAAGCACCGCTACCTCGACCTTCGAAGACCGTCCATGCTGCGACGGTTGCAGATTCGCGCGTCGGCCGTGCGGCGCATCCGGGCCTATCTGGACGCCCGTGGCTTCCTCGAGGTTGAGACGCCGATCATCACCAAGAGCACTCCCGAGGGCGCCCGCGACTACCTCGTCCCCTATCGCTTGGACCCGGGCAAGTTCTACGCGCTCCCACAGAGTCCGCAGCAGTACAAGCAGCTGCTGATGGTGGCCGGCATCGAGAAGTACTACCAGATCGCCAAGTGCTTTCGGGACGAAAGCCAGCGCAGCGACCGCCAGCCCGAGTTCACCCAGCTCGACCTCGAGATGTCCTTCGTGGTCCAAGAAGACGTTCTCCAGCTGATGGAGGACCTCACCCGGCAGGTCGTGAACGGTTTGATCGAGGAGTTCGGCCTGGACAAGCGTCCCGTGGGTCCGTTCGCCCGCATCTCCTACGACGAGTCCATGCGCCTCTATGGGTGCGACAAGCCCGATCTGCGGTTCGGGCTGCCCATCTTCGATGTCACAGGGGCTCTGTCCGCCTGCTCGTTCGGGGTCTTCCGCTCCACCATCGACTCCGGCGGGCGCATCCGTGGCCTCCGGTACCCGGGTGGCGCGCATCTCAGCCGGAAGGACGTTTCCCAGCTGGAGGCGTTCGCCAAGACGTTCGGTGCCAAGGGGCTCGCTACGCTGTCCGTCGTCCCCGCCGATGTACCGGACGCGGTGCCCGCCGGGGGCTTGGCCGTCAAAGGGTCCATCGCCAAGTTCTTCACCGCCGACGAGCTCCAGGCGGTTCTGCGGGAAGCGGCCGCCGAGCCGGGCGACCTCCTCTGCTTCGTCGCCGACCGCTACGGGGCCGGCAACAACGTCCTGTACCGCCTGCGCAACGAGATCGGCGACCGGTGCGGCCTCCGCGACCGCCGGGAGCTGAACTTCTGCTGGGTGCTGGACTTTCCGCTGGTCGAGTGGGACGAGGAGACGGGCCGCTGGAGCGCCACGCACCACCCCTTCACCTCCCCCAAGGCGGAGGATCTTGCGTTCCTCGAATCGGACCCTGCCCGCGTCCGTGCGGACTGCTACGACATCGTGTGCAACGGCGTCGAGTGGGCCTCCGGCTCCATCCGGATCCACCGGCCAGACGTGCAGGCCAGGGTCTTCTCGCTCCTAGGGATCGACGAGGCGACGCAGAAGGAGCGCTTCGGCCATATGCTCGAGGCATTCCAATACGGCGCGCCTCCGCACGGCGGCATCGCCCCCGGCATCGACCGGCTGATCATGTTCCTCACGGACGACGAGAACATCCGAGAGGTGATCGCCTTCCCCAAGGTCGGGAACGGCTACGACCCGCTCATGGACGCCCCCAGCCCGATCGACGCCCAGCAGTGGGAGGAGATCGGCTTGCGGCTAGCCGATCCCGGCTAGGCCGCCGGGATCGTAGAGGCTGGCGGACGCTGCCGGA
>DPBN01000229.1 GCA_003516955.1 Armatimonadota bacterium
GACCCATCGGCAAGGGCGGGAGCGGCCTGCGGAGGCGCGCCACGATCCGCTCGACCTCGGCGGCCGCCTGCTCGTAGGCCTTGGAAGTGCCGTCGGCCAGAACAACCACGCGGATGAGGTTCTTGGCGTGGTCGAACACGACGGCGCTGTCCACGAGCATCATGGCCATGTCGTCGCACTGAAGGTCATCGACGCCGGTGTCGGGCAGCCGCTCCAAGAACCTTACGAAGTCGTACGAAAGCAGGCCGACGGCGCCGCCGACGAACCTCGGCATGCCGGGGACGTCGGTCACGGAAGAGGCGTCGAGCTCCCGCTGCAGCACGTGCAGGGGGTCCTCTCCCGGAGCCAGGGTGCCTCGCGTCTCGCCCGTATGCGAGATGCGCCGCACCGTCCGTTCCTTGGTGCGCAGGACCAGTCGCGGGCGCACGCCGATCATGCTGTATCGGGCGAGCTGCTCTCCACCCGTGACGCTCTCCAGAAGGAAGCTGTGGGGCTCGTCGTGGGCGAGCTTCCAGTAGGCCGAGAGGGGGGTCTCCATGTCGGCGAGCAGGTCGGCGTGCACGGGCATGCGGCAACCGTCGCCGGCGGAGCGGAGGAAGTCTTCCCGGGAGGGAACGATCATCGTTGAGGCATTATCCCACAGCCGGGCTCTGCCAGCGGACCGGGGACCGTGCCAAACTGGAGCCATGGGCGGCTTCCAGGTGCATCGCGGACGGATCGCGATCTTTGCCGAGGATCATGTGGACACCGACCGCATCATCCCGGCGCGGTTCCTCTCCATGGTGACTCGCTCGGGCTACGGCGAGCTCTTGTTCCACGACGTTCGGGGCGAGGGCTTCCCACTCGACGCTCCCGAGGCCCGGGGAGCGACGGTGCTGGTGGTCGGTACGAACTTCGGGTGCGGATCCTCGCGGGAACACGCGGTGTGGGCCATCCAGCAGGCGGGTTTCGTAGCCGTGATCGCCCGACGGGACCCCGATTCGCCGGGCTTCTCCGACATCTTTCGCCAGAATGCAGCCAACTGCGGCCTTCTGCTCATCGACCTCGGACCGGAAGACCACGCTCGGTTGCTGGCGCAGGGCCAAGGGGCGGAAGTGGAGATCGACCTTCCCGCGCAGGCGGTGCGATGCGCCGGCCGCGAGGCCCCGTTCGATATCGCCCCCGCGACCAAGGACGCGCTGATCCAGGGCCTGGACCTGATCGGCACCACGCTCCTGCTGGAGGACAAGATCGCGGCGTTCGAGGCGCGCCACCGGCCGTGAGAGCGTGGGTGGCCTTGGCCGTCGTTGCGGCAGCGGCTTGCGGCTGTGCACCCGAGCCTGCCCCAGAGCCGGTTGTACCGAAGGAGAGCCCCGCGACCGCCCGGGTCGAGCCGGAGGGGCGGCAGTTCCCGCTGGAGAGCCTGCAAGTGGTGGAGGTTCGGGTGGGTTCCGCGAAGTTCCAAGCGTGGCTCGCCGACACGCCGGAGAAGCAGCGGGAGGGTCTCATGTGGGTTTCCCAGGAGCAGCTCGGCGACCGGGCGATGCTGTTCGTGTTCCCAAACGCGGAGGAGCGCAGCTTCTGGATGAAGAACACGCCGACGCCGCTCGACATCGCCTTCTTTTCCGAGGACCGGAGATTGCTGAACGTCGGCCGGGGTGCGCCACACAGTCTGGAGTCGGTGCTCAGCGACGGGCCGGCCCAGTTCGTGCTGGAGGTCCGGCAAGGAACGTTCCAGAGGCTGGGATTGAAGAAGGGAGCGAGGCTGGAGTTCTAGCCGTTCTCCTTCGGGCCCTCGGGCTTCATCATCGGGAAGAGGATCACCTCGCGGAGGACGTCGGCTCCCGTCAGCACCATGGCGAGGCGGTCCATGCCGATCCCGCAGCCTCCGGTGGGCGGCATGCCACCCTCCAGCGCGAAGAGGAACTCCTCGTCGAACGGGTGCGTCTCGTCCGCTCCTCCCATGCGCTGGCCCAGCTGCTGCTCGAACCTCTCCCGCTGATCGATCGGGTCGTTGATCTCGCTGAACGCGTTGCAGACCTCGCGCCCGCGCACATAGCCCTCGAACCTGCGGGTGAAGCCGGGCTTGTTGGGGTCCTTCTTGGCCAGCGGCGAAGTCTCCAGGGGATAGCCGACGACGAACGTCGGCTCGATGAGCGTGGGTTCGACGAACTTCTCGAGCAGCTTCTCGATGATGCCTCCGACGTGGTGCTCGTGTTCGGTGGGGAGTCCGCACCGCTCCATCGCGGCCTTCGCGCTCTCGAGGGTTGTCAGCTCGTCGGGCCGCACGCCCGCGTGGCGCTCGATCTCCTCCAGCAAGTCGACCCTCCGCCAAGGCTTGGAGAAGTCCAGCGTGTGCGTCTGGCCGTCGGCGGCCTTGACCTGTACCGTCTGAGTGCCGAACACATCCTGGCAGACCGAGCGGAACAGGTCCTCGACCCGAACCATCATGTCCTCGAGGTTGGCGTAGGCCTCGTAGAACTCGAGCAGAGTGAACTCTGGGTTGTGACGGTTGCTCACCCCCTCGTTGCGGAACACGCGCCCGATCTCGTAGACCTTGCGGACGTCGCCGCAGATGACCCTCTTGAGATACAGCTCCAGGGAGATCCTCAGCTTCACCTCGACGTCGTAGGCGTTGTAGTAGGTCAGGAACGGCGTCGCGGCGGCGCCTCCGGCTTCCAGCTGAAGGACGGGGGTCTCCACCTCCAGATAGCCGCGCGAGTCGAAGAACCGGCGGACGGCGGACACGATGCGCATCCGATCGATGAGCATCCGCCGCGCCTCCGGGTTGCAGATCAGGTCGAGGTGGCGGTGGCGGTAGCGGAGTTCCGTGTCCTGCAGCCCGTACCAGCGCTCGCCGTCCTTTTCCTTGCCGAGCGGGAGGACCTGGAGGGACTTGCTGAGCGGGGTGAGCTCGCGCACGTGGATCGACTTCTCGCCGGTCTTCGTGAGGAAGAGCTCTCCCACGACGCCGACGTGGTCGCCGATGTCCAGCAGCTTGAACACCTCGAAGCCGGTCTCGCCGAGGTCGTCCTTGCGGAAGTAGCCTTGGATCTTGGCGTCCCCGTCCGAGACGTGCGCGAATCCGGCCTTGCCCATGAGGCGGTAGGAGACGATGCGGCCCGCGTAGCGCACGGTCTGCCCCTGAAGCTCGTCGAACCGGGCCAGCAGCGTGGCCGCGTCGTGGGTCGTTTCGAAGCGCTCCACCGCGTAGGGATCCGCGCCGAGCCTCCGCAGCTCTGCGAGCTTCTGAAGCCGGACGTCGCGGATGCTGGATTCCTCGCCCATGGCGGCTTATTTTACTGGAGCGGGCGTCTCTTCGCCGGAGCTGGGGCATAATCCGGTTCGACGGAGGCGTCGGAAGGTTCCATGGGAAGGCACTTGGCGATCGATCTTGGTGCGGAGAGCGGTCGGGCGGTCGTGGGCACGCTGGAGAAGGGCCGCTTGGCGATGGAGGAGATCCACCGTTTTCCCAACCGGATGCTGCCCGTGCGGGGGCACCTGCACTGGGACGTCTACCGCCTGCACGAGCACATCCTCGACGCGCTGGCCAAGGCTCCTGACGACGTGGAGTCGGTCGGCATCGACACTTGGGGCGTCGACTTCGGAGTGATCGATCGGAACGGGATGCTGCTGGGGTTGCCGTTCGCTTACCGGGACGGCAGGAACCTGGAGGCCATGGGTGCGTTCTTCCAACGGTTCCCGAGGCAGCGGGCCTACGAGCTGACCGGAACCGAGATTCTGCCCTTCAACAGCCTCTTCCAGGTAGAGGCGCTGCGGCGCGAGGGCTCGGTGTGGCTGGAGGTCGGTCGGAAGATCGTGTTTCTGCCGGAGCTTCTGACTTACCTGCTCACCGGCGTCGCGAAGACGGAGTTCACGTTCGCCTCCACGTCGCAGCTGTACGACACCCGGACCCGGGCGTGGGTGCCGGAGCTGGCGGAGGCCGTTGGCCTCGACCTGAGTCTGCTGGGCGAGGTGGTGCCCTCCGGCACGGTGGTGGGTCCGCTGGCCGACGACGTTGTGGAGGCCCTCCGAGGCCGGCTGGCGGGCGTGCCGGTGATCGCGGTGGCCTCGCACGACACTGCGTCGGCGG
>DPBN01000231.1 GCA_003516955.1 Armatimonadota bacterium
GGGGAGTGGCTGCACGAAGCCCATCCCGCCGCCATCCGGGCCGGCTGCCTGGGTGCGCTGGCCAGGGCCCACGGGCTGGCGCTGCTCGGCGACTCGAACGGCTACCTCACCAGCTCGAACAGCGTGGATTCGCCGTGGCTGCGCGCCTACAGGGTTCTCTGGTCGGCTCCCGCAGACCCCAAGCGCACGCAACGCGCTCTGCGGGAGCTGGGCGCGCGCGTGGTCGAGGTCAAGCACCGTGCACCCGTGCCGCCCCTCTCGCCGAGGGCTTTCCGGTCGGAGGGAGACCGCGGGCTGTCTCTGATCGTTTGGGCGAACGGGCGGAGCCTGCGGCAGGCGCTGGCCGAAGGCCCCCTCTAGGAGGCCCCGACGCAATGGCCGCAAAGGCCGATCAGCTCCAGCCGCGCCGTCTCGACCTGGAACCCGAGACTCTCGGCGCCTCCCTCGAGGGTCTCGAGGCAGGTCTGGGGCAGGGCGACCTCCGTCACGCACCCGCACCGGCGACAGACCAGGCGCTGCTGGAAGCCGTGGGCCTTGGAGGCGCGGCACGGGATGTAGCCGTTGACCGACGCCACGTGGTGCGCCAAGCCGGTCTCCTCCAGCGTGGCCAGGATGCGGTAGACGCTGACCACGTCGATCCGACCGCCCGCTTGGACGATCCTGTCGTGGATCTCGTAGGGACTTAGGGCCCGGTGGGTTTCGCCCAACGCGCGGATCACCTGCAGCCGGGTCATCGTCATCCGATAGCCCCTCGCCTTCAGCTCGCCGAGCGCCTTCTCCTCGAATTCCCGCTTCTGAGCGGGCGTCGCCAGGTTGCAATCGAAGCTTTCCGCCACTTGCCGCCGCCTCGGATCGGTCTGCCCCATTATGCCCCGAGGGGCCGAACGGAGCCGAACGCGCGCGAGTTCGAAAAAAGGCGGTGCGAACAGGTTCCTTTCAACGTATCAGTATCTGGTAAAAGAATCCAGCTTCGCTCGAAGCTGATTCGACGACCGTTGCCTGTCCGCAAGGAGCGATCCGAGGAGGGCGCTCAGAGGAGGGAAAGCATGAAGTTCTACAACCTGAAGACTCGCTCGCACGTCGAGGTTCCCGACTCCCAGGTCAAGAAGATGGCCATGGAGCGCGAGACCAAGAAGGGGAAGCAGATCCGCTACGCCTTCACTGCCGAATTCGAGGGCAGCAAGCTCTACAAGTTCGTCAGCGAGAAGGACTACAAGGCGGCCTCGTTCCCCGAGATCAAGAAGTAGCGACCGACCAAACTCCAGACCGAGGGGGGGCCGGCGGGAAGAGCCGGTCCCCTTCTCCTTTGGGTCCCTCCCCGGGGCGCCGAACCGGGGCAGGTCCGGCGCGTCTGTGGGGGTATGGGCTTGGCGACCGATCGGGAGAAGACCGCGCACCTGTTGCGCCGATTCGGTCTCGGCGCGAGCGTCGAGGAACTCGATTTCTACTCGGAGGGCGGCTACGCCCGCGCCGTGGACCGTCTGCTGGGCGAGTCCGCCGAGGAGGCGCCGCTGCCCGACGCTGCGAGGTTCGTCGGCGCGAACGGCCGCCTGAACCCGCCCGACGCGGTCGCCTGGTGGGTCGTGCGCCTGTTGGGGACCCGGCGCGTGCTGCGCGAGAAGCTGACCGTGTTCTGGCACAACCACTTCGCCACGAGCGTGGTCAAGGTGGGCGCCGCGCCCCTGATGGTCGCCCAGATCGAGACCCTCCGCCGCCTTGCCTTGGGACCGTTCGAGGACCTGCTGCTGGCGCTGAGCCGGGACCCGGCCATGGTCGTCTGGCTGGACAACGCCCAGAACGTGAAGGGCAAGCCGAACGAGAACTTCGCCCGAGAGGTGATGGAGCTCTTCACCATAGGGATCGGGCACTACAACGAGGAGGACGTGCGGGAGGCCGCGCGCGCCTTCACCGGGTGGAGCCTCCGCCGAATCCCGGGCGGACCGCTCGGCGTCTCCGCCGAATTCCTGTACCGCCGAGCCGCGCACGACGACGGCGAGAAGACGGTCTTGGGGACCAAGGGGGATCTCGGCGGCGAAGACGTCATCCGCCTGCTCTGCCAGAGGCCCGAGACCAGCCGCCGCCTCGTGCGCAAGTTCTTCGCGTGGTTCGTGCGCCCAAACCCGGACGACGCCACCGTGGAGCGGTTCGCCAAGGCCTACCGGGAGTCCGGCCTGAACACTCTGGCGCTCGTCCGCGCGGTCGTCCTGTCCCCCGAGTTCCTTTCGCCCCAAGCGGAGCGGGCGGTCGTCAAGAGCCCGGTCGACTTCGTGATCCCCACCCTCCGCCAGCTGGGCGTCGGAGAGCGGCTGGCGCAGTCGCTGCCGCCGGAGGGCCAGTTGCCGAGGAGGCTGCTTCTGCCGGCTCTGGCGGCCGGCCAGGCTATGCGCGCCATGGGCATGGCCCTTCTGGCCCCGCCCGACGTCTCCGGCTGGGAAGGGGGACCCGCCTGGATCTCCTCCGCCACGATGGCCGAGCGGATCCGGTGGGCTTCGACGCTCTTCGGCTCGGGAGGCGGCGGAAGGCCGGGCCTCCGATATCCCGCGGAGAGCCTTCTGGAGGCCGAGGCCACGCCATCGGCGGTCGCGGCGCGGCTGTTCGAGGTGTTCGACGCGCCCGCCGACCCTGAGACGCTGAGCCTGGCCACCCAAGCTGCGGCGACCAAGAAGGGCTCCGGAACCAACGCGATGGCGGAGGCCGCATCCCAGGTCCTGTTCGCCTCCCCCGCCTTCCAATACGCCTAGGGTCGCGGCGACGACAACGGCACCAGCGTCCTGCCGATCAGCCGAACGGGTCCCAGCAGGCCCGACGGAGCCAGAGGCTCGCCGCGCCTCCACAGGAGCCACGAGCCGAACGTGATGCGCCCGGTCGGGCTCTTCCCGTTGGTCTCAAGCCAGTCTGGCCAGCGCTCCATCGTTCCGTCCGGGCGGCGACCCGGTTCCGGCGGAAGCTCCTCGTCGCCGATCAGCCGGTTGATCCACAGGTTGGTCACGCGCACCACCAACCGGTTGCCTTGGGCACGCAGGGCGCCCGTCGCGTCGACGCGGAACGGGGAGTGCCACAGCGTCCCCAAGGAGCGGCCGTTCAGCTCGACCTCGGCGACCACCTCCACCCGGCCAAGGTCCAGATCCACGCGCCGCCCCTCCGCCAGGAACCCGTCGGGCAGGTCGAAGGAGGTTTCGTAGACCGCGGTTCCCGAGAAATGGCGGACCGCCGGATCCTCCATCTCGCTCCAAGACTGAAGCCGCTGGAGCACGAGGCTGGCGCCGCCCCGATCGGCAACGGGAAGATGGAGGCTCCACGGCCCGGGAAGGCCGTACTCGCTCGGCCAAGGGGCCACGGTCACCTTGCGCCCATCCACCGTGTAGGCACCGGGCAACCTCGCCTCCAGGGACCAGCCGCCCTCCGAACCAACCAAGACCGCCGGCGGTTCGGGATCGCCCCCGCGTGGCACGAAGAGGCGCTCCGGGTCGGTCGCCGACGCCGTGCGCTCCTCTCCTCCGTAGCGGTAGGTGACCGTGAGGGTCTTCAGCACGTTCAGCGCGGGGTCGCCATAGCGGCCCACGAGCTCCGAAACCACGAACCAAGCCCTGCCTCCTCGAAGGCGCTCGCGCACCCATGGGGTCACGTCCAAAGTCCGGCTCGGATCGTTCGCCGGACCCCAGACCGCGCGCAGGATCTCCACGGGCTCCGGCCGCGCCGACGGACCTTCCTCCAGCCTCGGCGGCAGCTTGCGCATCGGCCGGTCGAACACGACGAACACCGACTGCCCACCGTGGAGCTGCAGCGGGAGCGTCGTCGTGCCTTGACCGACGCTCACCGAGCCGGCCAGGCGGCGCTCCCCGGTCCAGGGATCCCACAGCTCGGGCTGCTTGCCCGCCACCCGGAACGTCGCCTTTGTGGAGACGAAGCCTGGCCACGGATTGGCGACGAAGTAGACGTCGGTTCCCCCGACGCGACGGTGGATGAAGTCCAGCCCACCGTCGCTCTGGAAGTCCGGCGCCAGACCCAGCTCGCGCTCCAGCCGCCTCAGTGGCAGCACGAGGCCCTCGGACCACAGCTGGTCGGCCAGCCGGCGCACGACGGCGTCGCTCTGGGGATAGCCGGACAGTCCCGGGGCGCGGACGGGCTTCGTCCCGGCGAACACCTTCGCCCCGGAGCGGGCGAGCCGGAGCACCTTCCGCAGCAGCTCCGGACTCATCTCGGGGGTGTCCGGTAGGACCAGCGCGGCGTAGCGCATGCCGTGCGGCAGCGTCAGCGAACCGCCGCGGACCTCCAGCCGCCGGATGACCACCTCGGCAGGAGCGACGTCGCCGCGGTAGGGCCCGTCCGGCGGAGCCATGGCCCTGGGTGCGCCCTCCGGCTGCACCCACAGCAGATCCACCACGGGAAGGCCTTGCCTCAGGAGGGCCTGGCAGCGAGCCAAGTACCTGTGCCACGGGCCGGACTGCTCCCACCAGGTCTGCGTCCTCTCGTAGTGGAGTCCCCACGGCCCCATGCTCATGCCGGGAGCCACGTTGAGCCAGGGCTGCATCGCGTACCGGTGGAACACGAAGCGGTTGACTCCCCGGCAGAAGGCCCAATCGCCCAGGGCCTTGATGTTGCCCGGGTGGAGCTGCCACCGCTCGCCGTCGGTCGCCGTGAACGCCTCCGCGCCCAAGATCCCCTTGCCGTACACGTTGCAGGCCGAGGCCATCCGCAACACGGTGTCGGCGGTGAAATTGTTGGGCCAGGACCAAAACTCGCACATCGGCTCGTCGGCCCGGCCGGCGTAGGCGAGGTCGTCGAACACGCAGTCGCCGTAGGCCTCGATGGACAGGCGCAGGCCCCGGGAGGCCGCCAGTTTCCGCATCTCGCCCGCGTAGCAATCGCGGACCAGGTCCGCAACCGTCTGCCGCACGTCGGCGAGGAACCGCTCCGAGGCCTCCAGCGAATCCACCACGTAGCCCGCCATGGAGGGCAGGCGCCGCCAGAGCGGATATCCCCGCCGGCGGGCGAACTGCTGCGGGAAGGAGGCCGTCCAGTTCTGGGAGTGGTTCTCCCAGCTGTCGATGTGCGTCGTGACGAACGTGCGGCCGACGAGCGGCCCAACGTCGCCGACCAGCTTGCCGATGAACCCATCGAAGGCCGCCCGCGCGCCTTCCACGGACAGCTTGTCGCACTCCAGCCCCCGGCCCGACTCCGGCGCAGGGGCGTTCTCCGCCCCGGTGAGCGTGCGGCCGAAGCGCAGGACCACCCAGCGCCCCGGAGGCACCTCCCAGGAGATCGCGCCGTCGGGCCCGGGCGCGGCCTGCAGCAGGCGCACATCGTTGGAGCGAACGATGGAGCCTTTCGGCGCGGCGGGATACTCCCTCGGCGCGGCGAACTCCTGGCGAACGACGGCGGACTTGCCCGGCAGGTCCGAAATTCGGAACGGGCCGGGTTGCGGGAAAGCGACGACCGCGACGTCGCGGTAGAAGCCGCGGACGGTCTCAGGCTGGCGGAGAACGACCCTCCGCAGGCCCGGCCCGTCGACCACCGTCTCGCTCCACACGAGGCGCTGCATCGCCTGCTCGGGCTGGATCCACGGCCCGCCGCTGCCGTTCCAGCCGGCGTCGTCGTTCATGTTCACCTGCAGGCCGAGGCGATCGGCTTCTCGGCACACATGCCGAAACAGCTCGCGCCACTGCGGCCCGGCGAAGGCCACAGGGCCCACGGGCGTTCCCTGGTCCACCTCCATGATGAGCACCCCGCCGATGCCAACCCTCGCCATGGCCTCGAGGTCGGCCGTGATCCCCTCCCTGGTCACGTTGCCGTTCAGCCAGAACCAGTAGACCCATGGGCGGGCCGAGGAAGGGGGCTCCTCGAAGACCCCCGCCAATCTGGGCGGGGCCGCAGGGGCCGCCGCCGCAAGACCCACCGACGCCCAAGCGAGCAGAGCGCGCAGCATCTTCGCCTGCATGGCCGCATCCTACCCATGGGATGCCG
>DPBN01000205.1 GCA_003516955.1 Armatimonadota bacterium
CTGATCCGGGGAGAACCGGTCCTCGAAGAACGCCCGCAACGCGTCGAACCAGCGGAGCTTGTACTCGAACTTGTCCGTGCCGACCTGCGTGCCGTTGGGCACGTAGGTGTTCACCACCCATAAGTCGCCGTACCGTGCCGCGATCAGACGCCGGTCGTCCTCCCCATCCAGAACCAGCCCCTTGACCAGCTCGTCGGGCGGCCGCTTCGAAACCAGCGCGACGCCGTTGCGGGCCTTCTGCCCGTGGAACTCCACGTGCCAGCCGGCGTCCCGAAACGCATCGGCCGGAAACTCCGGGTCGTCGACCTTCGTTTCCTGGATTCCTAGGACGTCGGGCTGGTTCGCCCCCAGCCACTCCAGCACGGAAGGGAGCCGGACGCGGATCGAGTTGGCATTGTACGTCGCGAGCCGCATCGAACGAGTGTACTCCCTCAGGCAGGACGCTAGGGCAACAGGCGCACGGCGGAGCCCCCCGCGGCCAGCCATTCCCGCCGGAAGGCCTCCGCATAGCGCACTCCGCACGCCATGCCGCGGAAGCGGTTGGTCACCCGCATCGGCTCGGCGATCTCCACCCCGCTGTGGTCCGAGATCCACTCCCACTGGCTCCGATGAAGGGCCAACAGCTCCTCCTTCTCGGCGTACACGTCGGTGACGTCCACATAGTCGGTCGGCTGGAATGCGGCGGCGCCCGTGTCCATCCAGTACAGGCTCGGCGTGGACTCCAAGGCCGGGGACTCCGTGTGCACGTGCGGCACCGTGGCTAGGAACAGGGCGTCCCGCACCAGCCGGGCCGAAGCGCGGTGGTCCGGGTGGTAGTCGTCAGGGTCGTGCGCCAGAACCACGTCCGGACGGGCCTTGCGCACGGCCTCGATGAACGCCATCCGCTCTGCCAGACCCTCCTGAAGGGCGCCGTCCTCGAAGCCGAGCCAGATCAGTTCCGCGCCCAGCCGCGCCGCCGCCTCCCGGGCCTCCCCTTGGCGGATCGCAGCGAGCTCGCCGGGCGGAATCCTCTTGCTGCCTTTGTCGCCGTTGGTGGCCACGCAGACCGTCACGTCGTGCCCGCCGAGGCGGTACAGCAGCAGCGTCCCACCGCAGTGGAACTCCACGTCGTCTGGATGCGCCCCGACCGCCAACACCCGCATACCTCCAGTATGGTGCGGAGTGTAAGCTCTCTCCATGCCACTGGCCCTTTGGCAGATCGAGGAAGGCATCGGAACGATCACGATGAACCATCCCGAGCGCCGCAACGCGCTCAGTCGGGCGCTGATCGCGGAGATCTTGCAGGCGTTCTCCGAGCTGGAAGCCGCCAAAGCCCGCGTCGTTGTGCTCCGGGCGCTGCCCGGCTCCAAGGTCTGGTCCGCCGGCCACGACGTGCGCGAGCTGCCGATGTCGGGCCGCGACCCGCTCCACTACAGCGACCCGCTGGAGCAGCTGATCCGCACCATCCGCAGCTTCCCCGCACCCGTGATCGCCATGATCGAGGGCAGCGTCTGGGGCGGCGCGTGCGAGGTGTGCTTCACCTGCGACATCCTGATCGCCACCCACACCGGCACCTTCGCCACGACCCCGGCCAAGATCGGCGTGCCCTACAACACCACGGGCCTGCTGAACCTCCTCAACACCCTCGGCGCCAGGGTCGCGAAGGAGATGCTGTTCACCGGCCTGCCGATTCCCGCCGAAAGGGCCCTGGAGCTGGGCGTGCTGAACCACCTTGTGCCCGTCCACCAGCTCGAGGAGTTCACCTACGGGCTGGCGCGGGAGATCACGTTGAACTCGCCGCTCAGCATCGCGGTCATGAAGGAGCAGCTCCGCATCCTCGAGAACGCCTCGCCGCTGTCGCCGGAGACGTTCGAGCGCATCCAGGGGCTGCGGCGCAAGGTCTACGACAGCAAGGACTACGCCGAGGGGATCCGCGCGTTTCTGGAGAAGCGCAAGCCGGCTTTCACCGGGGAGTGAGCCGCTTCCGCATCAGCCGATGGGGAAGGGTGACCTCCTCGAAGGGCTCGCCATCCACCGCGTAGCCCGCCTTCTCGTAGAAGCCCACGGCCGTCTCCCTCGCGTGCAAGACCGCTTCGGTGAACCCGGAACCCGCCAGCTCGGCCTCGGCGAAGTCGAGGAGCAGCCTCCCAACCCCCCGGCCCCGGCGGTCCTCCTCGACCGCCATCTGGCGTAACTGGACGGCTCCCTGCCCCAGTGGGCGGGCCACGACGCACGCCACCAACCGTCGCCCCTCGAACGCGCCGAAGTGCCGCTCGCTCTCCTCCGCCTCCAGCTCCCTCGGCGAGAACCATAAACCGAGCGGCTGGCGGAGCAACCGATACCTCAGCTCGACTTCGGCCGCAAACTCGCGGCTACCCCAGCGGATCTCTCTGAGCTGCACGTCGCCTCCTCTCCTGCTCGGCGTATTCTCCATAGGCGGCAACCAGCGGCGGGTCGTCCTCAGGCACGTCCTGGGCGGCCTTCGAGAGCCACTCGCTCTCGGGATCGCGCAGAACCTCCTGCGGAAAGAGCGCGTAGACGGAGCCAACCGGCCACGACCATGGCTCGGCTCTTCTTCCCTCCAGAGCCGATCGCAACAGTCTGCCGACGTGGAAACCAGCCAGCCGACTCGGCGCCATGGGCGGAACGTACCGCGGGTTCAGCTCCACGAACCACGGCACTCCGTTCGCATCGATGATGGCCTCCACGGACCCGAGCCCAGTCGCGCCTGTTCGCTCCACCACCGCGTGCGCCATCCGCACCAGCTGCGGGCATTCGATGCACGTCACCACGGTGGCCAGTCCGCCCGGCGGATCCGTCTCCGTCTTCTCCAACGCGGCGCAACCCACGACGCGGCCCTGCCAAGCGACGAAGGCGCCGAGGCAGGTGCGGCCTTCGACGAACCGTTCGGCGAACACTCTTCCCCTCTCCTGACCCGCGAACTGAGGCAGGAGTTCGAAGGCCGCGGCGGCGAGCGAGTCCTCGTCCGGACAGACCCGAACACCCCTGCCTGCGACGGACCGCTCGCTCTTCAGCAAGACCGGATACCCGTGCTCTTCGGCGAACGCCAGGGCGTCCGAAACCGCCAGAACGGGCCGCCGTTCGGGGATGCTCAGGCCCGCCTCGCGAACGAGCTCCCCCAGGACCGCCTTGCTGCGCAACGCCTCGAAGCCAGAAGGGTCGCCCAACGACCGCGCCAGCGCCTCCTCGAACCCATGCGGGACGCCTTTGGCACGGCCCGCCCGCATCAGAACCAGCGCATCTTGGAGCAGCCGCACCGTGCCGTCGTCTCCGGGGAGGATCAGATCGAACGGCCACTCCACGAAAGCCGCCGTCAGGCTTCGCAGAGCGCGCGTTCCGTCCCGCTGGTCGATCGGGAAAACCCGCTCGTTGTGCCTTGATCTCGCCAGCAGGCTGCCCGGGTCGCACAGTGAGGCGACTCGGAACCCGGCCTCCGCAAGCAACCCCGGCAACCGGGCCACCCCGAGCCAGTTGAGGGGGTGCATCACGAGGACTCTCGGCTCTTGGTCGGCGGGCATGCGGGTCCGATTATACGCCCGGCCGGCGCGGTGTAGACTCCGGCCATGCCGACGCGCTCGTTCACCGTCACCGGCGTGGTCCAAGGTGTCGGGTTCCGATGGTACGTGCTCAAGCTGGCTAGGCGGCTCGGAGTGCGCGGCTCGGTGTGGAACTCGCCCGACGGCTCGGTGCGCGGCCTGGCGTGCCACGACGATCCCG
>DPBN01000319.1 GCA_003516955.1 Armatimonadota bacterium
CAGCGGGCTTCGTCCGCGGGCCGCAGCTGAATCTTGGCCAGACGCTCGGCCAGAGCGTTCCCCGTTTCGGCGGCCTCTTCGTGCGAGCCGTCGCGGCGAGGCTCGAACGGCAGCTCGCTGAGGTCGAAGCCCGGGCTCCACGGGCCGGGCAGGTGCAGGGAGACGCCGCCCCAGCGTTCCAGTTCCTGGTTCACGGTGCCGACGTAGTCCGCCGAGATCGCGTTGTTGCTCGCCCCGAGCACCGGGGCGACGCCGGTCGCCCAGCTGAGGGTGGCCACAGGACCTTCGGAACCAACCAACCGGCTGACGGCCATCGATGCCCCCTGCTCGTCTTGGGACCCTTGCAGGAGGGTCACGGGCTTCAGCCCGGCGGCCGCCTCGCGGAAGCATTGGGCCGTGCGATCCTCGACGTGCCTCATCCAGGCCGGATCGGTGCGATCGCCCATCCCTCGGATGCGCATGGAGGCCGGCGCGGAGGACACGCGCGTGCAGACGATGCAGACGGCGTCCTCCGGGCACCCGAGTTCCTGGGCCACCCTCTGCCTCAGGTTGCGGGCTGGCAGGAGGTTCAGGCCGAACAGGTCCAGGCATGCCAGCGCGACCCACTCCTCCTCGTGTCGAAGCACGAGCGCGCGCACCGTTGGCGGATCGAGGACCTCCTCGGCGGGCGAGCCGCGCCAAGCGAACCCGCCCAGCCACTGGCCTGGACGTGCGTTCAAGGCCGCCTTCACCGCGCCGCAGAGAATCGCCGAGTCTGGCATCGCCTTGCCTCGCTGGCGCCTGCCGGCCGACGTCGACGAGAGAGAGGACACCGTCCAACAGGACGCAAGTTTTACTGACAACCATTATCGCACGGCCCGGGCGAACGGGCAAGGCGACTTCTACCGGGGGCTCTTCTTTGCGACGAGATGCGCAATCGGGCTGCCGCGCTCCGCCGTCGGGACCTCGCGACGAGCCGATGCGGTAGCCTTGCTCCTCGGCATGGACGTGGTGGTCACCGGCGCGGCCGGTTTCGTGGGGAGTTGCCTGAGCCGTCGGTTGCTCGCCGAGGGGCACCGCGTGTTCGGATTGGACCTGCTCATCGACCGGTACGACCCGTCGCACTTCGAGCGCCGCCTGCGCGACCTTCGGGGCCACCCTGGCTTTCGGTTCGTCAGGGGCGACCTGTGCGACCCGGAGGCCCTCCGCGCGGTGTTCGCGCTGGGCGCTCCCAAGGCCGTGGTGCACCTGGCCGCGCTGGCCAGCGTTCGGGCGAGCCTCGCTGATCCGCCCGCCTACGGCCGGGTGAACATGATGGGCACCATGAACGTTCTGGAGGCGGCCCGGGCGCACGGCGTGACGCACGTGGTCGTGGCATCCAGCGGCTCGGTCTACGGCGCCGACACGCCGGTTCCGTTCTCGGAGAGCGCCGCGGCGGACCGCCCCCTCTCGCCCTACGGGGCCAGCAAGCGCGCGATGGAGCTGGCGGCTTGGTCGTACGCGCACTCCTTCGGGATGGACGTCACCGTCCTCAGGCTGTTCAACGTCTACGGACCTTACGGCAGGCCGGACATGATGCCGTTCCAGTGGTCGGTCGCCATCGACCAAGGGCGGTCGCTGACCCTCTACGCCGGCGGTCGGCTGAAGCGCGACTGGACGTTCGTGGAGGACACCGTGGACGGCATCGTGGCCGCGTTGGGCAAGCCCGGCGGCTACCGACTCTACAACCTGGGGCGTGGCGAGCCGGTGGAGAACCTCCGATTCGTCCGAACCCTGGAGAGGCTGCTCGGCAAGACGGCCCACGCGGTGGAGGCGCCCGCTCCGGCGACCGAGCAGACCCAGACCTGGGCCGACATCGGCCGTGCCCGGGCCGAGCTGGGCTTCGAGCCCAAGGTGTCCGTCGAGGAGGGGCTGGAGAGGTTCGTCGCCTGGCTGCGCGACGAGGGGCTGGTGGGGGTATGAAGCGGCTAGTGTTCGTGGTCGCCCGCGGCAGGGACGAGTACGCCCAGATGGCGCTCGGTTTGGCCCGCTCGCTGATGCTACTGAACGACGAGAACCCGAGGGCCGTGATGACCGACATCCCAGGCATCGACTGGGGACGCTACTTCGACCTGGTCGTCCCGCCCCCCGGCCCGCGCAGCGCCCTCGACAAGCTCACCGCGTGCGAGGTGACCGACGCCGACCGGGTGCTGTCGCTGGACGTGGACATGCTGGCCTTCAAGCGGCTGGACCCGATCTTCGAGTACTGCCAGGGCAAACCGTTCGCGGTGCAGGGCTTCTGGGACTCGGAGGGGACGTTCCACAAGAAGCCCGTGGAGGAGATCCTTCGGCAGTACGGCCTGCCCGGGCCCTGCTTCCCTCGCTTCAACGGCGGCATGGCCTACTACGAGCGCGGCCCGAAGTGGGACGAGCTGCTGGCGGCCATGCGCCGCGCGGAGGCGGACTACGAGGCGCTCGGCTTCGACCCGTTCCGCGGGGGCAAGAGCGAGGAGGTGTGCATGCTGGACGCCATGCTGCGCACCGGCTACGTGGAGCTGATCCCCCCGAGGCTGCAGTTCCAGCACAGCTGCTCCGGGTTGGTGTCGCGCCTGTGGCTGGACGTATCGCGCATGGAGTGCAAGTGCGTGTGCAAGGCCGAC
>DPBN01000156.1 GCA_003516955.1 Armatimonadota bacterium
ACCTCAGAGGAGGAGTGCGAGGCGCTGCTCCGTCAGTACGCCGAGCGAGCGGGCTTCGAGAAGCTGGGGCCGGTCGTCCACCCGACCCGCGTGGCCCTCACCGGCAAAACGGCTGGACCCGGGCTGTTCGAGCTGATGGCCGTGCTCGGCCCGGAGCGCATGGCGCCCAGGCTCCGGCGCGCGCTGGAGATCGCCCGGTCCGGCTCCTAAGCCAAGTGGATCGCGGCCTTCAGGACGCCGTCGCGGTACTCCGAGGCCAGCTCGAACGCCTCCTGCGCGCGCTCCAGGGGGAACCGGTGCGTTACCATCGCGGAGGGATCGATCTCACCCTCGACCACCATGCGCAACGCCGGCTCGACGCACTCGTTCTGGCGACGGATGGCCAGGATGTCGATCTCCTTCCGGCGGACCTCGTGGGCATGGAACGACACGCGGTCTTCAGCCGGGATGCCGACCACCGCCAGCCGCCCACCCGGACCCAGAACGCGAACCGCCTGGTCGAGCGCCTCCTGCTCGCCGCAGCACTCGATCGCCACGTCGAACGGCCCGGCTTGCTCCAGCTCCTCCGGCGTGCCCGCATCGTCCGCCCCGAGCGCCTTGGCCAGCTGAACGCGCTCCGGCACCTTGTCCGAAACCCAAACGTGGGCGCCCGCCGTCTTGGCCATCAGCAGCACGCTGCAGCCAATGGGTCCTGCGCCCAGGACGGCGACGCGGGCCCCTGCCGAGGGTTCGGCCCGCCGGACGGCGTACAGCCCGATCGACAGCGGCTCCACGAGCATCGCCAAGTCTGGGCTGAAGCCCTCAGGCACCGGGAAGCAACACTTCGCCGGCATGACGATGAAATCCGACAGGCACCCCTCGACCTGCCCCGGGCAACCGAGGAACTTCAGCCGGCGACAGGTGTGGGCACGTCCCTTCCGGCACTGGTCGCACTCTCCACAGCTGATGGCGGGCTCCACGGCCACCCGCTGTCCGACGAGCGGCCGCTCCACGCCCTCGCCCTGCGCGACGACGGTTCCGGCCATCTCGTGTCCGACTGCAAAGGGGTACCGCACCAGCTGATCGCCGATCCGTCCGTGCTTCCAATAGTGCACGTCCGATCCGCAGACCCCGACGGACTCCACGCGCAGCAGCACCTCGCCCGGACCCGGCGTCGGTTGCGGCGCCTCCACGATCTCCATCGCCCGAATTCCCGTCAGCACCAGTTTTCTCATCGCGTACCACCCTGCATCGCCCGAAGCCTCTCCAGCTCGGAGCCGATCTGCTCCCAGTATGCCAAAGCGCGGGCGATCTCGTCTTGCAGACCTCCGTGCCGCGAGGTCAGCTCCAGCAGGTCGGCGCCCGCAGGCGGGTCCGCCAGAGTGCTTTCCAGGGCGGCCAGCTCGCTCTCCAGCTCCGCCACGCGGTCTTCGGCTGCGGCCAGCTCCTTCTCGAGGCGCGACACCTCCTTGCTGAGCGCCCGCGGGTTCCACGGACGGTCTTCGCCCCCAGACCGCGGTTCCGGACGCGGCCCGCGTTGCGTCTCGGCCTCCGCGCGGGCGCGGGCGAGGCGGTACTCCGCGTATCGGCCGGGGTAGAGGGTGTGCCCGTCCACCCGCAGGTCCAGCGTGTGGTCGGTGACCGAATCGAGCAGGTGACGATCGTGGGAAACCAGGATCAGCGTCCCGGTGGTTTCGGCGAGAGCCTTGGCGAGGGCCTCTCTCGAATCGAAGTCCAAATGGTTGGTCGGCTCGTCCAACACCAAGAGGTTGGGGCTCTCGGCCGTCAGCCGGGCCAGAGCGAGCTTGTTCTTCTCGCCGCCGCTCAGCAAACCGATCTTCCGGAGGGCGTCGTCTCCGGAAAAGAGGAACCGTCCCAACAGTCCGCGGGCGTGCTCGACCGGGAGGCCGCACGCGTCGACGAGGTACTCGATCGGGGTCATGTCGGGGTCCAAGTCGGTCGCCTCTTGGGCGAACCATCCGGGTTCGACGTTCGCCCCCAGGCGCACCCACCCGGCGTCCGGGCTCTCCTGCCCCAGCAGAATCTTGACCAGGGTCGACTTGCCGGCTCCGTTCTGGCCGATGACTCCCCAGCGGTCTCCGCGCCGAACCACCCAGTCCAGGCCGTGGAACAACCTTTGCTCGCCGAAGGACTTCGCCAGCCCTTTGGCCTCCAGCACCACGTCGGCGGAGCGCTTGGCGGCCTTCAGGCTCGCCTTCATTCCGCGCTCGGCTCTCGGCGCCTGCACGGCCTGCGCCTTCAGCCGTTCGAGCATCTTGAGGCGACCCCGAGCCTGAGCCGTGCGCTCGCCGCCCATGAAGCGCCGGACGTACTCGTCGAGGCGGGCGATCTCCTCCGCCTGCTTCTTGGCGAGCCGAGCCAGGCGCTCCGCCTCCTCCTCGCGCAGCCGCAGGAACTTCTCCAAGGGCCCCGGGTAGGTCTTTGCTCGTCCGTCCTCCAACAGGACGAACTGCTGGGCGACCTCGCTGAGGAAGGCCCGATCGTGGGAAACGAGCAGCACCGCGCCGGGATAGCCTCGGATCCAGCTCTCCAGCCATTCGGTCGCCTGAAGGTCCAAGTGGTTGGTGGGCTCGTCCAGGATCACGAGGTCCGGCTCCTCCAAGAGCAGCCGCGCCAGCGCCAGGCGGGTCTTCTCGCCTCCGCTCAGGGCGGAAGTCGGCTTGTCGAACTCGCTCTCGTCGAACCCCATGCGGGCGAGCACCAGCCGAACGTCGTTCTCCGCGGCGTAGCCCTGGGCCTCCAGGAAGCGCTCGTGGAGCGTCGCGTACTCCTCCAGGTCGTCCGGCGTGGCCCCGTCGGCCAAGCGCGCCTCCAGCTCCTTCAGGCGCTCGGCCATGGAGAGGGCCTCGGCGCGGCCGGCCTGGGCCTCCTCCAGGACCGTCAGCCCGTGGTCGACCGGCAGCTCCTGCCGCAGATAACCCACCCGAGCGCCGCGCGCGAAGCTCACGGAGCCGCCATCCGGCTCCAGCTCGCCCGCGAGGATCTTCAGGAGCGTCGTCTTGCCCGTGCCGTTCCGGCCGACGAGAGCGACCTTCTCCCGAGGACCGATGCGGAAGGAGACGTCCTCAAGAACGATCGCGTCCCCGAACTGCTTCCGAAGGGACGCGACCGAGAGAACCATGCTCTTCCGCTAGGGAATCTTCCTCACCGGCGATCGCCGAGCAGGCGCCAAGCCAGCGGCAGCGAGGTCGCGGCGGCGAGGGCCTTCAGCGCGTCGGCGATCACGAACGGAACGACGCCCTGCATCCAAGCGGCGGTCCAGCCGACATAGAGGCTCAGCACCGACGCTCCGACCGAATAGATCGCCATGGTGCCGAGCAGGCAGGCGACGAAGGCGCGACCGACCGTCCGGTCCCAGCCACGGTCCGCCAGGCTGCCGACGATCCACGCGGCCAGCAGGAAGCCCAGAAGGTAGCCGCCCGTGGGACCGGCCAGCCGCGCAGCCCCGCCCGAGAAGCCCGCGAACACCGGCAGTCCGGCGGCTCCGGCGAGCAGGTAGGTGGCTTGGGCGGCAACCGCCAGCCGCGAGCCCAGAGCCAGCGACACGGCGAGAACCGCCAGCGTCTGCAGCGTGAACGGCACCGGATAGAACGGGATCTGAACCTGCGCGCAGAGCGCGGTCAGCGCCGCGCCGCCGAGCAGGGCCGCGACGCTCTTGGCACCGAGCCTGTCGGTGCGAAGGACCGTGGTTGCCAACGTGGTGTTCATCGGTTGCATCCTCCTAGGCGCCACCCGAGAGGCTCTCGGGGTTCAGACCTTCCAGTTCCGGCAACACGAAGCGCCCGTCCTTGCGCACCAGCACGCCGTCGAACCAGATCTCTCCCCCGCCGTATTCCGGCCGCTGGATCATCACCGTGTCCCAGTGGATCGCCGATACGTTGCCGTTGCCGCCGGGAGGCGAGTAGCTGTTGCCGGGGGTGAGGTGGAAGGAGCCCGCGATCTTCTCGTCGAAGAGCGTGTCCTTCATCGGGTGGAGCACGTGGGGATTATAGCCCAGGGACCATTCTCCGAACCGGCGGGCTCCCTCGTCGGTGTCGAGGATCTCGTTCAGCTTGTCGGTCATCGGCCCGGCCGTCGCATCGACGATGCGACCCTTGCGGACGACGTAGCGGATGTCGCTGAACTCCATCCCCTGGTAGAGCGAGACGGTGTTGAATCGGATCGTGCCCTCCACGCTGTCCGGAACCGGAGCCGTGAAGCATTCGCCGTCGGGAATGTTCCTCTCGCCGCTGCAGGCCTTCGCGCCGATGCCCCGGATGGAGAACCTCAGATCCGTCTCCCCAGGGCCGACGATGCGCACCTCGTCCGTCCCCGACATCAGCTCCCGCAGGGGCTCCGCGGCCTCGCGCATCTTGGCGTAGTCCAGGGTGCAGACGCGGAAGTAGAAGTCCTCGAAGGCGGGGGTGGACAGACCGGCCTGCTGCGCCATGCTGGGGGACGGCCAGCGGACCGCGACCCACTTCGTCTTCGGCACCCTCGTCTCGAAGACGACCGGCTGCGTGTAGACGCGGTTCCACATCGTCATCGTCTCGGCCGGGACGTCCGAGAGCTCGAACACGTTGGAGCCGCCCCGCAGGGCGATGTACGCGGTCATTCGCTCCATCTCGAAGCGCTCGACCTCGGCGATGGTGGCGGCGTTCTGTTCCGTCGTGCCCAGCAGGAGTTGGCGGCGGACGGCGTTGCTCTCCAGCCTCACCACCACCTGCGCGCCCCTGCTGCGCGCGACGCGCACCACCTCGGCGACCGCCTCGGGCGGCACGTCGACGGCGTGGATCAGGACACGGTCTTCCGGCTGCAGCCGGATGGAATGGTCGCACAGCAGCTCGGCGAGGCGCGTGATGCGGGGGTCCAGCATGAGCGGGAGGTTACCCCTCGGCCCACAAAGCAACGCGGCCCCGCCGAGCGGGG